>NZ_BMOD01000002.1:300000-537247 GCF_014646895.1 Deinococcus roseus | reverse complement strand
TGTAGGTGTTGGTCTTTCTGCGTGTCATGCTCACTCCATTCTGATCTGTGTTCTCGGAGTGTGCAAAAGTCTAACAGGTTCATCTTCTTTTGTTGTCCAGTTTGATCTGGTTTTCAGCTTCAGTGAATCACCCGGTTGAGGTGCAGCACCACAGCATATTTGCCATTTGCATTGGGCTGTTCAGGAAGCACCAGCGGAGACTGGTAGTTCAGGCGATCTCCGGCTTTCCATTCGTCGCCCACCCAGTACTGGTGCAGCAGTCCAGCTTCCATGTCACGGACACGCCTGAGGGCTTCGTGTTGCTCTTTTGTGATTTCGGTGGTGATGGTGCCGCCCAGGTCACGGGTGATGACCATCATGGGCGCCTCAAGGTCCAGGACAAATCCCTGGTTGGCCAGATCAATGATGCGTTCAGGAGCAAGCAATTCAAGGTGTTTGTTCTGATTTTCATCCATGCTTTCATGATTCATGATGGGGGTGAGATCTGGGCACGGAAAAGCTAAAAAAAATCCCGCTTTGCAGCGGGAAGGCAGAGCCTGTCAGGTTCACTTGCACAGGGCCAGCATGGTGGTTTTGGCGCTGTAATCCCACAGGCCGTGCAACTGCTGTTTTCCGGCGTTGATTTTGATGACAGATCCGGTTTTGATGCGCTGGACCACCTCATAGGTGTATTTTAATTTGTCCATCTGCACCTTGAAGCCTGTCAGCACTTTTTCCTGGGGGGTTTTGGTGCTCCAGAAAATTTCCTCGATGCTGCTGCATTTGATGTTGAAGGCCCCGAAAATCTTGGTGACCGAAGCGTCCACTTTGGCTTTTTGTTTGGGCTCGACCAGCCGGGCAGCACCAGGATAAAGGATCAGGTCACTGACCATCTGGGGGGCAGCAACAGGAGTGAAAACGTCAGATGCAGCCAGGGCAGCAGGACCCACAGCCGTTCCCAGAAGGACAGTTGCAACAGCGATTGCTTTCTTCATAGCTAGCAGTCTAAGGGGAGATCATGATAGCTCTCTAAAACACCCTGGCTGTCCTTTCAACCCTCAAGACTTTCTGAAGCCTGGTTTTCAGGGGTGTTTCAGCGCAGGTCTTTACAATGAAACCATTCAAATCCTTTCTGATTTTCAGCAGATGAGCATCCCTTTTGTGAACTTGATGGGTCTTGCTGCCATTGCAGCGTGCATGAAGCATCCACCTGTGCCGAGACAGGTGGATGCTTGCTGTTGTGTGGTTGGGTTGAGGTGCATGCTCAGGGATTTTCAGGGTTGAGCTGCTCCAGAAATTGCTCCACAAATTTCACAAAATCACCTGCGGGCATGGGTCTGGCGTAGTAGTATCCCTGCACATAGTCGCAATCGCGGGCTTTGAGCCATTCCACCTGCTCCAGGGTTTCCACGCCCTCGGCAATCACGGTTTTGCCGAGCTGGTGGCTCATGGCGATGATGGCATCGATGATGGGGCTGGAGGTGTCTGTCTCCAGGTTCTTCACGAAAGACCGGTCGATCTTGATGAAGCGGGTGTCAAAGCGGGTCAGGTAATTCAGGCTGGAGTACCCGGTTCCGAAGTCATCGAGGGCCAGTCGGATTCCGGCCTCCTGAATCAGGCGGAACTGTTCGGCAATCTCGAAAGCGTCCTGCAGGAACACGCTTTCGGTGATCTCGATGATCAGGCGGTCCGGGCTGATGCCTGCCTCCTGGATGTATCCCATGAAGCGCTCCATGGTGCCTTTCTGCAGAAACTGCTTGGCAGAAACGTTCACCGAGACATCGATGGGTTGCATGTCCAGGCGGTTCCAGACTTTGACCTGCTGGATCACCGTTCGGAACACCCAGTCGCCCAGGGCGTGAATCAGATCGCTTTCCTCGGCAATGGGAATGAACACCGCCGGGCTGATGAAGCCTTTTTCGGGGTGTTTCCAGCGCAAAAGTGCCTCTGCCTTGACGATGCGGTGGGAGTTGAGGTCCAGGATGGGCTGGTAGTACATCTCCAGCTCGTTGCGTTTGATGGCCTGGTTCAGTTCAACCGTCAGGGTGCGTTTCTCCACAGCCTGATCCTGCATGGCTTTCTGGAAGAAAGCATAACGGTTCTTGCCTTCATTTTTGGCGTTGTACATGGCCTGATCGGCGTAGATGAGCAGTTTGTTGGCGTCGTCTGCATCGTCTGGATAAACCGCAATCCCGATGCTGGCCGTGATGGTGAGGTTTTCTCTGCCAATCCGCACCGGGTGGGACAGGATGGCCAGAATCCGCTCTGCAATCATGGCGGCAGGGGTGATTTCGGTGAGGTGGGTCAGCATGATCACGAACTCGTCGCCAGAAAGTCTCGCCAGCACGTCACTGGCACGGGTGCACATTTTCAGGCGGTTGGAGACTTCTTTCAGAAGCTCGTCTCCAGCCTGGTGGCCGTAGGTGTCGTTGACCTCTTTAAAACGGTCCAGATCGATGAACAGCACCGCGCAGGCCTGATCGGTGCGCTGGGTGTTCTTGATTTCCTGGGACAGCAACTCAAAGAACAGGCGGCGGTTGGGCAGGTCGGTGAGGGCGTCGTGGTTGGCCTGGTGGCGGATCAGGTGCTCGGTGGTCTTCTGGTCGGTGATGTCCCAGGCGGTTCCCAGCATGCGGTAAGAACCGGGGTTGCTGCCCGGCAGCACCTTGGCATGGGAGCGCAGAACCCGCACCCTGTTTCGGGGCAGCAGCACTCGGAAATCTGCATGCAGGATGTCCTGGCCCTGCTGTTTGCCTTCTGCAACAGAGCGGAAGAATTCTTCCAGCAGGAGTTGATCGTCCTGGTGGATCCGCTCGTGGATCATGCGGTACACATCCTGATTTGAAGGGCTGCCTTCCGGGAGGCCCATCAGGTCGCACATTTTGCGGTCCATCTCGATGCACATGCTGGCACTGTCCCACTCCCAGATGCCAATGCCGCCCGCCTCGGTGGCCAGCAGCAGGCGGTTGGAGAGGATCAGCAACTCTTCACGGGCGGTTTTGCTTTCGGTGATGTCCTGGGCCGTGCCATACACCATCACGGCCTGCCCTTCACGGTTCTGGGCGATGCGGCCTTTCAGGTGAAGCCAGCGGGTTTTGCTTTTGCCCTGCAGTTCAACATCCAGGGCAAAGTCATCCTGATTCAGAATGGCCTCCTGCATCACCTCTTGCAGGGTCTGGCGGCTGTGGGGGGCCAGCACCGCATTGAGCGTGTCGATGTCCGGCACCGGGGCCTCTGCAGTGAACCCCAGCATCCTGCGAAATTCATCGGACCAGTCCAGGGTGCTGTGCACCAGGTCCCATTTCCAGCTGGCAATCTGGGCGATGCGGTGGGCTTCTCGCAAATCCAGCTCGATGCGTTTCTCGCGGGTGATGTCCCAGCTGGTGCCCATGATTTTCAGGGTGTGTCCTGCGCCGTCTTTGATCTGGTGGGCCACCACCTTGGTGTGCCTGACCGAGCCGTCTGGCAGCAGGATGCGGAATTCTGCCTCGTTGCTGTGACCACTGAGGGCCTGAAAGGTGAACCCCACCACCTTGGCGCTGTCTTCCGGGTGCACCAGAGGAGGCCAGTCTGCAAAGCGCCCCAGAAAGGTGTCCTGCTGCAGCCCGTACATCTCGCACATGCGGGCATCCCAGGTCAGGGTGTCGGACTGCACCTCCCATTCCCAGGTGCCCACCCCGCTGCTCTGCAAAGCAAATTCCAGCTGGCTGCGCATGCCCTCAAGTTCGTGCCGCACAGACAGCTCAGCGGTGGCATCTGAGAGCTCCAGCAGGGTGTAAGGGGTGCCTGTGTCGAAGGGAGCGATCTGGCGCACCCCCACATTGATCCAGATGGCCTGACCGTCTTCGCGCAGCCATTTGGTGTGAAACTGCAAATCGTCCAGCGAGCGGTCTGCCACCGACATGCCAATCACCCTTGGCAGATGGACTTGTGACAGGTCTTCGTGGGGCACCCCCAGCAGTTTGCTGAGGGCACGGTTGCCCCACAGCAGTTTTTCGTTGCCATCCAGCACCGCCAGCGCAATCTGGGCGTGTTCCAGAACTCCGGAGAGGGTCTGGTCAGCGGCTTGCTGGGGCTGGGTTTCCAGCACCACACTGGTGGTTTTCCCGGTGGGCCCCTGAATGGGGGTGAGGGTGAAGTGCAAACCCTGATGGCTGGTCATGTCCAGCTGGATTTCTGCAGGCAGGGGAGCATTCCCGAACAGGTGTTCCAGTTTCTGCCGGCTTTCTGGGGTCCAGGCATCCAGATCTTGCAGGGGCAGGCCGCTCAGGCGGGAATCCAGGTGCAAATCCCGGCTGACCGACTCGCTGACCTGCAGAATTTTACCCTCAGGAGACACCAGGAACATCCAGCCCTGCGCCCCCTGAAGCAGTTGTTTCAGCGTCGAGGACACCCTGGGGAGTCCTAAAGGATTTTTGTGGAAGGGGATCAAGTAAGCCTCCTCTGATGCCGAAGTGACAGGAACACGTTTTGAACGTTGGTTTCATTGTAACGCCAAAGTTCAAACAGGTTTCTAAATTTCAGTTCACAGTGGACAGTGTGCAGTTCACAATTCTGAATTCCTGTGAAACCCTGAAAACTGTTCCTGACAATGTGCACTGCTGGCATGGGGGCTGAGGAATGATCCAAAAGAAAGGTTCCTCCCAGTTTAGAGGAGGAACCCATGAAAGGCAGTAAGTTTTGTGACTTGCCTGCTGTGAACTGTCTACTGTGAACTGTTCACTTCACCAGCACAGCGGTGGTCCAGGCGGGCACGTTCACCTGGGTGCCACTGACCTGCACCAGTTTCAGCAGGCTGTCGGTGCTTTTTTGCAGCACAGGGTGCAGGGTCAGGCCAGAAACGCCGGTCTGGATGGTCTGCATTTCAGGGCTGGCATTGAACACCACCACGATCTTGCTGTAAGGGTTGCTCGCACTGGTTGCGCCCGTGAGGGTGTAGGCCACCACGCTGGCAGGCGCATCCAGGAAAACCAGGCTGTTCTGCACTTCTCTGGCGGTGGAGAGCCTGAACAGGTCAGAGCTGTAACGCAGTTTCAGCAGATCCTGGAAGTGGTCTCTGGCCCGCAGGATGTTGCTGCTGGAGGGTTTCAGGGCAGGGTTGGAGAGCAGGGGGCGCATCATGTCCCACTTGTCCTGGTTCTTCTCTGCAATGGGCAGACCTTTGCCCCAGCCGGTGGTCTGGTAGGTGAAGTCCAGCTGGTTGAACCAGTCGCCAGAGTTGTAGCTGTCACGATCCAGGGATTTGCTGCGCAGCAAATCGTCTCCAGCATGGAAGAAGGGGATGCCCTGAGACAGCATGATCACGCTCAGGGACAGGTTGTTCATGCGCACACGGGTGTTGAGGTCTGCGCCAGCAGGCGCTTTCCACTGGATGGCATCGAAGAGGGTTTCGTTGTCGTGGGCACTGACGTAATTGATGTCTTCCTGAGGGCTTGCAGCGTAGCCTGCTGCAGTGTTGCCGTTGTACAGCACCTGGCTGCCTTTCACGGTTTCACCAGCAGCGTTCTTGAAGGTGAAGTCCCGCAGGTTGCCTGCAATGCTGACTTTCAGCACGTCCTCAAGGTTGTTCAGGCGGTCTTTCTGACCTGCTGTCACCCCAAAGCCGTTGAAGGAGGTCAGCAGGCCTGTGGCAAAGCCCTGCTCTCTGGGATCGGTGAAGGGGCTTCCGCCACGCAGGGCATCCCGGATGCGGTCATTGAAGCTGCCGATGCCAGTTCCGTACATGTTCTGCTGGACGGCATTCACACCGCGCTTGCCACCCTGCACCTCTCCGAAATCCCAGCCCTCGCCGTACAGGTAAATTTTCTTGCCGTCCACGCCATCTTTGGCAACGGTGAGGGCGTCCAGGGCGTTGCGCACATTCTTCATGTTCTGCAGCATGTGGTGGCCCATCAGGTCAAAACGGAAACCGTCGATCCTGTACTGCTTCGCCCAGAAGACCAGGCTGTCGATCATCAGTTTTTCCATCATCTTGTGTTCGGTGGCGGTGTTGGAGCAGCAGGTGGAGTTCTCCACAGCACCATCCAGGTTCAGGCGCTGGTAGTAGCCGGGAACGATTTTGTCCAGCACGGATTTCTCAGCCATACCAGAAGCATTGGTGTGGTTGAACACCACGTCCTGAATGACCCGCAGCCCTGCCTGGTTCAGTGACATCACCATCTGGCGGTACTCTTTTGTGCGGTTGGTGGGGCTCACCGCATAAGAGCCTTCTGGCACCATGTAATGGAAGGGATCATAACCCCAGTTGAAACCATCCAGATCCTTGATCTTGTTGACTTCTTCCTGCTGGCGGGTGTCTGCAGGACCAAAGCCGCTCAGGTCCGGGGTGGTTTTCCAGTCTGCCTTGTTCTCATTGATGGTGGCAATGTCAAAGCTGGGCAGCAAATGGATGGCCTTGAGACCGGCATCGGCCAGGGACTTGAGGTGCTTCATGCCTGCACTGTTCTGCTCGGTGAAGGCCAGATAGGTGCCCTGTTCTGCCGCAGGCACGCTCTGGTCCATGACAGAGAAATCCCGGATGTGCAGCTCGTAAATGGACAGGTCGGTGGGCTTCTCCAGGGCAGGTTTGGGGTACACCGTCCAGCCATTGGGCTGGGTGGAGGGGTCCGTGAGGTCCAGCAGCCAGCTCTTCTTGCTGTTGACGGTCAGGGCCACCGAGTAAGGATCGGTCACCAGGCTGGTTTCGATTTTCCCGGTGGCAGGATGGAACACGCTCACCTCATACAGGTAGAACTTGTTCTTCCAGGTGTTGGGCAGGGTGGTGCTCCACACCCCATTGTCGAAGCTGGGCTCAATCTGGTCTGCAGGGTCAGCATCGCCTGCGTTGTTGTACACCATCACCTTGACGGTCTGGGCGGTGGGTGCCCACAGTTTCAACTGGATGTTGTTCTTCTCGAAAGTGGCACCCAGGTTGCCAAAATAGGCAAACATGTCGTCCAGAACCCCATAAGTCTGGATGCCTGTGACATCAATGGGCTTTTTGTCGCTGCCAATGGCCGAAATCGCCACCTGACCGGACAGGATGTTGGGGATCTTGCTGAGGTCTCGGTCCTGCAGTTTCAGGATGGCATAATCCCGCAGCTGGGGGTAATTCTGGGCCAGCACTTCATTCAGGCCACCGGGAACATATTCCAGTTCGATGTTGCGGCCCCCCTCAATCCCATCTGCAGAGAGTTTCAGGCCCGCATTCACATCGAAGTTGAGGTAATACTTGGCTCCGGGTTTGATCAGGCTGGATTTGACAGCCACCAGATTTTTGGTGAGCCAGTGGGCCTGTTGTTTGGCAAGATCTCCCACCACCTGCCTGCTGAGGTCGGGTTTCTCGGTGAAGACCTTGCTGGAACCAGAGACCAGCCAGACCTGCCGGGGCAAGGATTTGTCCCACATCATGTCTGGGCCAGGATCCTTGTCGTCTCCCTTGTGCACAATGAAGCCCACTTTGGCAGCGTCGTTTTTCAGGGGCACATCCCAGAAAGCCCCATAATCGGTGATGCCCGTCTGGGCAAAGGGTTTGCCCCACTCTACAGACACAGCAGCATCCTCCCACAGGTGCAGTCCCCAGCCTTCATAAACGGCGTCTGGGCGGTTGTAATTGATGCGCAGGGTGCCTTCAGGCTGTGCAGGCGCAGGTTTTGCATCTTTGCTGACTTTGGGTTGCCCGGTGTCAGGCAGGGTGACATTGACCTTGCTGCTGCCCGACACAATCCAGGCTTCCTTGCTCTGGGTGAGGTCCAGAAACTGGTCCGGGCCGGGATCTTTGGTGTCCCCCTTGTGCACCAGAAAGCCGAGTTTCCTGGCATCGTTTTTCAGCTTGACATCGAAGTAAACTCCGAATTCATCCTTGCCAGTTTGTTGCAGGGGTTTGTCCCAGGACACACTGACCCCGGCGTCTTCCCAGGCGTGCAATCCCCAGCCCTCGTAGTTGCCATCTGGACGGAAGTAGTGGACCCGGGCAGTGCCTTCAGGCAGCGACTGGGCCAGAGCACAGGTCAGACTGGCGAGCGCGCTGAACGCGAACAGCAGTTTTCTCATGGTTTGTCTCCTTACAGAAGCATTTTACGTTGAAGCGGTTCCAAAATACAAATGGAAGCGGGATGCCGAGGGCGCAGGGCCGAGAGCCGAGGGCAATCTGTATTGCAATTGCTTGTGCTTTGGTGAATCTGGAAAACATTGGATTGACACCCTCAGTTTCAGCATTTACCTTGCTCTCGGCTCTCGGCTCTCGGCTCTCGGCTCTCGGCTCTCGTCCCTTTCACGCACATGAAATCCTCACCCCCCATGTTAAGCTGAGGTACTTCCGCACAGAGGGGCACCACAGCGCATGACCGACCAACGCATCGCCCGTTATCAGGCCATTTTTGAGATTCTCGAACTGATCTCCCACGACAAGACCACTTCAGAAATCATCAAAAGCACGTACCAGTTGGCCCACCGGGTGGCGCAGGTGCCCATCATGCTGATTGCGCTGGTCAACCAGAAATACCCCAACCTGCTGGGCATCGAGGTCCTCGAAGAAGGCATTCACACCCAGCTCACCAGCCCCAGACGGGACGATGGTCTGATCGAGTGTGTTCTGAGAGGGGAAACCATCCTGACCGGGGATTTTCAGTCTTACCTGAGGACCCGCAATTTTGTGGTGCGCTCAACTTTCACTGAAGTGTCCACACTGACCACCCGTTCCTGGCTGGGGGTGCCTTTCAAAACCCAGAAAGGCACGGTGGGAGCCCTGTCCTGGCAATCCTATGAAGCAGATTTCTTTGACGAAGAAGATTTGCATTTTGCAGAGTTGCTGGCCAAGCACCTGGGTTTTGCCATTTCCAATGCAGAACTCTGGCATGACCTGAACGAACTGGCCCACACCGATGTTCTCACCGATCTGGGCAACCGTCGGGCGTTCATGCTGTCCATCGATGAAAGAATCCTCTCCCAGAGCCCTTTTGCGCTGGTGGTCATGGACATCCAGAAGTTCAAACAGATCAACGACAATTACGGCCACCAGACCGGAGATGAGGTGCTGGCCGCAGTGGGGGAGGCCCTCAGGCAACACACCCGTGGCATGGGCAAAGTTTACCGTCTGGGCGGAGATGAATTCGCTCTGCTGACCCTGGCGGATGTTGCAGTGGTGGAACGGGTGGTGGCAAAGGTGCAAGACGCCCTCAGGCACCGCTTCCCGGATTTTTCGGTGCAACTGAATTCCGGGGTGGCCCTCTTTCCGCAGGATGCCCGCACCGAAGATGCCCTGTACCATGTGGCAGATCAGGCGATGTACCTGGCCAAGAGCAAAAGTGCCGGAATGGCTGTCAAGAATGAACTGGGGTCCGAAGCGGCAGGCCCTGCAGAACCCCAGTAACCCGGATCAGCGGGTGGGGATCTGGTTTTTCAGGATCAGCACATCCCGGATCACCAGATAAGGCAACAAAGCAAAAGCCCCCAGAAACAGCGTCGCCACTGCGAAGGGAAACCGCAGCCAGTTGTCATGCTGGATCACGATGTAAGCCGCCATCAGGGCAGAGAGCACCAGGGTGTTCATGTAAGCCAGACGTGCAAAATGGCTGGCCTGCAGGATGTACCAGGCGTCCATTCCGGTGTACAGCAGGCTGACCAGCAGCACAGCCAGCATCAGCACCCATGCGCCGCCCAGAATTTGCACCCGCAGCATGCTCGGTTTGCGGAGTTTTTCCATGTTGTCCATCCTTCCAGGGCTGCCCTGTCAAAATCGGGCCTCCCTTTGTAGAGTTGTGAACGCTTGAAAAAGCCCAGAGGTCGTATTCTTGAACTTATGGTACGTTATACCCGCATTCCCAGTTCCAGTCTGCGTGTCACCGGACAGGACCGCCTGGATTTTCTGACCGGACAGATGACCGGAAACCTGAAAAGCGCCCTTACCCCTGGCAGGGTCCCTTCCCTGTTCCTGAACGTCAAAGGCCAGATCGAGCAGGTGGCGCAGGTGTACCGCCGGGAAAGCGACCTGTATGTGCACCTCCCAGAAGATGAAGCGGCCATGCTGGCGGCCCGGTTCAAGAAGTACATCATTTTCGATCAGGTGGAAATCGAGGACACCACCGAAACGCTGGCCACCTTCCACCTGTGGGGCGACGATCCCGAAAGCGAACTCCCAGGCTGGAACCGCGAGGGACCCGACACCCAGCACATCCAGTGGGAAGAGGACTTCACGGTGCTGGTCTCCCGCATCCGCCGGAGTGCCAATGTGGGTCTGGACATCCACCTGCTGCGCAGCAAAGTGCTGGACTTCTACGAGTTCATGAAACTGGAAGAAGCGGCCTGGGAGGAGCTGCAGATGGAACGCATCCTGGCCGGGGTTCCCGATGCCTACATTGATGGTTTCAATGGGCACCTTCCGCAGGAATGTGGCATGGAATTTGCGGTGAGTTACCAGAAAGGCTGCTACATCGGGCAGGAGATCATGGCCCGTGTGGAAGCCAGAGGCAACACCCGCAACCACCTGGTGCGCCTGCGTGGCGAGGACATCCCCAGTTTTGCCGAGATCACCCTGGACGGCAAAGTGGTGGGCACCACCGGAATCAGCCTGGGAGACACCTGTCTGGCCGTGCTGCGCAAGGAAATTGAATTTGGCACCCCCGTGACCATCGAGGAAGCTTCCGCGCAGCCCGAAGCCCTGCCTGTCCTGAGTCTGGTGTAAATGCGTCTGGCAGATCAACTGAAAGCTGCAGGCCGCAGACCCGAGCCCGAGCAGGCTTTGCCCATCCTCAGAAAGGTCTATTTGCTGGCCTTTCTGGTGCTGGTGGTGCCTGTGGCCCTCCTGGGTCTGATTTTCCTGGGTGAACGCTGGGGCAGCCTGTATGTCTGGACCTGGTTTGCCCTCAGCATTGTGCTGTCTTGCGGGGTCCTTGCCCTGGCCGGGCGGCCTTTTCAGGAGGAGATTTCCTTCAAAAGTGCCCTCACCGTGGCGATCCGCCTGGGGAGTGCCCCTGCTGTGCCCGCCCTGTTTGCCGCCCTGAATTACTCCCATGGTCTGGCCTTGACCGTGTTTCTTTTGACCAGTGCAGGGTTTTACCTGATCGGACACCTGATGCTGCGCAGTTATTCCGGGCCTTACAGGGTGTGAAGATGTCAGAACATCACATCTTTGATGCTGAAATCCTCAGAAGGAAGTTTCTCAAATGGGGCCAGACAGGTGAAAACACCCATTTGCTCACAGGAAAAGTCACAGGAAAAGACAGTGCAGTCCTGGATGTTTTTCCAGAACTGCACCCTGATGAAGAAGCCATCGTGATCTTTCAGCATGAAGACCGCAGAACCCTGATCACCAACCTGAGGATTTTTGTGGATGTTCAGGACACCAGGGAAATGTTCTTTCTGGACGAAGTCTTCTGTGAGATCGACATTCGCCTGTTTGGTTCTCCCAGAAAAGAGTTGTGGGACAGGTTTGTTTTGCGTTCTCTGCAGGGTGAATCCAGAGTGCTGGTTCTGGAACCAGGGCCTCCTTTCTGGGGCATCTTCAACCTGCTGAAAACAGTGCAGTCTCTCAAGGGAAGGCCTTTGACTGACCTGCAATAACATCAAGCAACCCTCTGGACCTTTCAAACGTACCCAGAAGAAACAGGAGCCAGACCCCAGCAGGCTCCTGATCTTTTCATGACAATCCAGAGCAGATCTGAACGGATCCAGACCCGTCCCTGACCCATACCTGACCAAATCCAGGATGGGCAGATAAATCCATGACAATTCTCAGACATATTGGAGACAGAAGACATGCAATAGACGTACAAGACAGGAAATTCCGCTACTCTGGAAGTGAAAATGAAAAAAACAGTTGCACCCCTACTGACCCTTTTACTCATCGCTGGTGTGGGCTTTGCCCTGTATCAATCCCTCAAGGACCGTTTTGCTTCTGCGGTGCTGGTGAAAGGGGTGATTGGCTCTGAAAAAGAAGATTTCTTCAAAGACCCTGAATTGACCGCCCTCTTAAAGAAAAAAGGCTTTCAGGTGGAGGTGCAGAAAGCCGGGTCCAGGCAGATCGCCACCACATTTGACCTGAATGGCATGGACTTCGCTTTCCCCTCTGGCGCCCCTGCTGCAGAGAAACTGCGCAAGGACAAAAAGGCCAGAACCACCTTCTCGGTGTTCTTCACCCCCATGGTGGTGGCCTCCTGGCAGCCCATCGCCAGCATTCTGGAGAAAAACGGTCTGGCCCAGAACAAGGGCAAATACGACCTGCTGGACCTGGAAAAACTGCTGCAGGCCATCAAGGACAAAAAGCGCTGGAACAGCCTGAAAGACAGCGGTGCCTACCCGGTCAACAAACCCATCCTGATCTCCAGCACCGATGTCACCAAGAGCAACTCGGGGGCCATGTATCTGGCACTGGCCAGTTACATCTTCAACGGAGACAACGTGGTGCAAAGCGCCCAGCAGGCCGCCCAGGTGCTCGATGATGTCAAACCCCTCTTTTTGCAGCAGGGGTATCAGGAAAGCACCTCCCAGGGACCGTTTGAAGATTACTTCCTGATCGGTATGGGCAAGACCCCCATGGTGATGGTCTACGAATCCCAGTACCTGGACAAAGCCCTGAAAAACGCCCTGCGTCCCGGCATGCGTCTGATGTACCCCAATCCGGGCATGTTCACCAAGCACATCCTGGTGCCCTTCACAGACAGTGGGACAAAGTTTGGGGAACTGCTCAGCAACGACCCGGACATCCAGCGCATCGCGGCAAAATACGGCCTGCGCAGCCAGAACCAGCAGGTCTTCGAGGAGGTCACCCGGTCTTCTGGACTGGCCCGCCCAGAGGCTGTGGCAGACATCGTGGACCCACCCACATACGACGTGCTGGAAAACATGATCCAGGGCATCGAGCAAAGCAGATAACCCCTCAAATCAGGAGGAATGAACATGGAATTGACCCCCCCCGAAACCCTGACCGCCCCGGAACCTGTGCAGAAAATTGAACCCACCCAGGCCGACAGCATGGTCAAACTGAAACCCGAGACCGTGCAGGTGCTGGACCAGAAAGCCCTGAATTTCATTGATGATGTTTTGAAGCTCGATGCCCAGAGCCCTGAATTCAAAGAGCGCCTGGACGCCATTCACAGCATGGGCACTGCAGAGATGGTGCAGGCCGCCCGCGTGTCCAGCCGTTTTCTGGAACGCCCGGCCAACACTGGAGACCAGATCCTCAAAGACGAGCGTTCCCCGGTTTCAAAGGCCCTGGTGGATCTGCGCAACACCATTGAAGACCTGGACCCCAGCAAGCAGGGAGACCTCTTTGAAACCCGCAAACTGCTGGGCCTGATTCCGTTTGGCAACAAACTGCGCTCTTACTTCATGCGCTTCGAGTCCAGCCAGAACCACCTGTCCGGCATTCTGGACACCCTCTACCGCTCCCAGGACGAACTGAAAAAAGACAATGCCACCATCGAGCAGGAAAAAGTGGCCCTCTGGAACGCCATGCAGGCCCTGCAGGGTTACGTGCATGTCGGGAAGCAGATTGATGCTGCTTTAGAGTCCCGTCTGGGCACCCTGCAACTGCAGGACCCTGAAAAAGCCCGCATCGTGCAGGAAGAAATGCTGTTTTACGTGCGCCAGAAGGTGCGGGACCTCCTGACCCAGCTTGCGGTGTGCATCCAGGGGTACCTTGCCCTCGATCTGGTGAAGAAAAACAACCTGGAACTGATCAAGGGCGTGGACCGGGCCAGCACCACCACCGTGATGGCGCTCAGGACCGCTGTGATCGTGGCGCAGGCCCTGGCCAACCAGAAACTGGTGCTGGACCAGATCAACGCCCTGAACACCACCACCAGCAACCTGATCGAATCCACATCGCGGCTTTTGCAACGCCAGACCGAGCAGGTCACCCAGCAGAGCATGAATGCCTCTGTGAACATCGACCAGCTCAGGAACGCCTTCCAGAACATCTACAGCACCATGGATCAGGTCAGCAGCTACAAACTGAAAGCGCTGGACAGCATGCAAAAAACCGTGAATGTGCTCACCGAGGAAGTGCAGAAAGCCCAGACCTACATGGACCGCAGCAGGCAAAGTGCAATGGCGCAGGGTGCAGCCCTTCAGGACAGTGGATTCAAACTTTAAAGGATTTTATGCCAGAAACCCACATCAGAAAACCCCTCAAGAAACCCATGCAAAAAGCGTTGTGGATGGTGCTTCCCCTGCTGCTGGCTGCCTGTGGCCAGAACAAAAACACCACCCTGAATGTGCTGGCAGGCTCTGAACTGAAAGACCTGACCTCCATCTTTGACGCCATGCAAAAGGAAACAGGCATCACCCTGAACCTGCAATACGTGGGAACACTGGATGGAGTGGAAAAAATCACCACCGGAGACCCTGCAGACCTGGCCTGGTTCTCACACGGCAAATACCTGAACCTGGTGGCGCGCAACAAGGTGGTGCAGCAGGAACGCATCATGCTCTCTCCGGTGGTGCTGGGGGTCAAACACAGCAAGGCCCAGGCCTGGGGCTGGCTGAACAAAGACAAACCCGTCACCTGGGATGACATCGCCCAGAAAGCCAGCACCGGTGAGCTGAAATTCGCCATGACCAACCCAAGTGCCAGCAACAGTGGGTTCACGGCCCTGATGGGTCTGAATGCAGCCCTCAAAGACAAAAACGCTTTAAAAGATTTTTTCAAAGGGCAGGCCCTCACAGCGGGCAGCAGTGGGTGGCTCTCGGATGCTTTCGTGCAGGACCAGGGCAAGCTGGACGGCATGGTCAATTACGAATCGGTGATTTTAAGCCTCAACCAGTCAGGAAAACTGACAGAGCGTCTGGACCCGATTTATCCCCAGGAAGGGATTGTCACCGCAGATTACCCCCTGATGCTGCTCAACAAGGACCAGCAGGCGTCCTACCAGAAAGTGGTGGACTATTTAAAGCAACCCGATGTGCAGCGCAAGATCATGGAACTGACCCTGCGCAGACCCGCCAGCACCGATGTGCCCCTTTCCAGCATCTTTCCCAATGCCCTGCTGGTTGAACTGCCTTTCCCGGCCACGGCTGCTGAAGTGCAGAACATTCTGGCCAGCTATTTCAGTGAGCAGCGCAAACCCGCACACGCCATCTTCGTGCTGGACGTCAGTGGCAGCATGGGGGGAGACAGGCTTTCAAACCTCAAAAGCTCCATCAGCAACCTGGCCGGACAGGACACCAGCCTGACCGGGCGTTACGCCAGCTTCCAGAACCGCGAGAAAGTCACCTTTATCCCCTTCAACAGCTACACCCTGCCCGAAAAAACCTTTCTGATCCAGAGCAAACAGGACAACTTTGAGATCCAGAACTACATCAACGGGCTGCAGGCAGATGGCGGAACGGGCATCTACAGCGCCCTCCGGGCAGCTTATGATCTGGCAGGTCGGGAAATGCAAGCCGATCCCAACCGCACCTACACCATCGTGGTGATGAGCGACGGAGAGAACAACTCCGGTCTGGACCTCAGCGGCTTCGAGAACACCTTCCAGATGTACCCTGCAGACCTCAGACAGGTGCGCACCTTCCCGATCCTCTTCGGAGAAAGCGACGACCAGGACATGAACCGTCTGGCTTCAGACACCGGAGGCAAGGTCTTCAATGGTCGGGACTCACTGGCGAAGGTCTTCAAGGAAATCCGCAGTTACCAGTAAGCTGAAAGGGAGACCTGCATGAATCTTTTTCTTTACCTTTACTCCCGAAAAAACCTGGTGGGCACCACCCTGGCCCTCGTCGGTCTGCTGCTGTACTTTGTGGGCATCAATTCCCTCTGGTACGTGATCATCCCCGGACTGTACCTGATTGGGGTGACCATCACGCCCCAGGAAACCTACGGCAGCCAGCGCAAACAGGTCAGCGACCAGGAGATCAGAAACCACCTGGACACCGTGATCCAGAGCTACCGCAAAAAACTCCCCAAAGAAGCCATCGAAAAAGTGGAAACCATCGAGTCCTTGATTGATGAACTTCTCCCCAGACTGAAGCCCCTGGGGGGCAGCAAAGAAGCCTACTCGGTGCGCCAGATGGCCCTGGATTACCTCCCCACCACCCTGCAGAATTACGTGAATTTGCCCTCGGCTTTCGCCAACCTGCACCCCATCAAAGACGGCAAAACCGCCAAAGTGATCCTGCTGGAACAACTGGACGTGCTGGAAAGCGGAATGCAGGCCCTGACCGCCAGTGTGCTCTCGGGAGATGCCCAGAAGATGCTGGCCAATGGACTGTTTCTGGAGGACAGTTTCAAGCAGGGGGAGTCGTTTTTGTGATGGGGCCGAGGGCACAGGGCAGAAAGCACAGGGCCGAGAGCCGAGGGCCAAAAGCAGAAGGCAGAAGGCTTTTTAAAACGTCAGAGATTCTGGGGTGCATAGGGTTTAAGTGATGTGCTGGAGTCAGTTTTGATGTTGATCTCCAGCATTCGGTCCCCGTACGCCACCACATTCTTGAGGTAGGTGTTGAGGGCATACGGGGACAAGCACATGCTTTCTGCCCTGTGCTTTCTGCCCTGTGCCCTCGGCGTTTTGCTTCAGCAAAACCATTAAAACTTCCCCAAGCCCCCTGTGACGGCAGTCGGTCTGGTTTCCCGAAAAGCCCCTAGACTGACAGCATCTCAGGCAAATGTGTTTGCGCTGGTCCTGACCTGAAGAAACTTTGTCTGGCATTTATGTTGCAGAGGCATCATCAGGTCAGCATCTTCACACCGTCAGAAAACACATCGTCAGAAAACACATCGAAAAAGCATCCCGGAGGAAGACCCCATGAAACGCATCCTTTTGACTGCACTGGCGTTTGGCTCACTGGCCCTGGCGGCCCCCACCCAGATCAACCTGCTGAACACCCCCATTCAGGCAGATGCAGAACAGCAGGGGAATCAGGTGTGGGTGTCTGCAATTCCCTTCTGGCAGGCGGCAGGAGGGCAGTTTCTGGGCATTGACCCCTCCACCCTCAGCATCAAGGTGCAGTACCAGGGGAAAGTGTTGCAACTCAAATTCAGCCTCAGGAACAACCAGCCCTACTTTTTGCTTTCAGACCTGACGGACCAGTTGAAACTGACGGTGGTCCGTCAAAATGGAGCTTATGTTTTGACTGCCCAGGATGCTGTTGCTGCCCCTGTTGTGCTTCCGGTCAGCCCACCTGAGCCGCTTCCTGTGGTCACAGCCTGTGCTGCGCCTTCCTGGAAGGGAGGGCCAGTGTCCAGGGCAGATCTGGTGCAGGATGCAAAAGACCTGTATGACCGTGTGGATGCAGGGGAAGACATTTCAGGCTTTTTGAAGAAGCGTTTTGAGGCGCTGGGGATTCCCGTGCTGCCTCTGGCCCAGAGCGTGCCACAACTCAAACAGAGCAAAATGCTGGTTCCAGATTTGCAACTTGCCCTGATGAACCGGGCTTTCCAGCAGGGCAACCTGATCGGGGTGAAGTCTTATCTGGACCTCCTCAAACAGCGTGGCGTGACCTTCAAAACCGATCTGAATTGTGCCTTGCAAGGTCTTGCTGACCAGAACTCTTTTTCACCCGAAGAAACCGTGCTGGCCTACATCCTGCTGCTGGGACAGGAGCGCACCCTTCGCGATGGGGTCAGCAGCACTTCAGTGTGGGGAGATGGTTTTCTTGACCCCTTGCAAATGGCCCTTTTGAACGTGCTGATCGGGGTGCAGAACCATCCGCTGGCTGTGGCCCAGAAACCCCGGAACCACTTCAATCTGTTTGCCCTGCTCTGGACGGACTGGCTCACCGACTGGGTGAAAGGCATGCCTGCAGGCAAAGCCCAGAGCACCCTGGTTGGCGGACCCCTGCAGGATTTGCTGGGCTCCAGCACCTCCTGGAAAGATTTGCCCAGAGACGCGCTGTGTTCCAGTCTGACCCTGTATGGCTTCAAACTGGACCTGTCCGTAGAGAAGCCCAACCTGTACCGCAAACTCCCCGATGATGCCTCCAGACCTTTCCTGACCACTGTGAAACTGAAAGTCCAGTTTCAGGACGATTACTCCAAAAACGTGCTGTTCGGGATTGTGGATGTGAAAACCCTGCTGGGAGACCTGGGTTGCAAGGTTCCCGATCCAGGGGATGCGAAAAACACCAGTCTGGAATGGCAACTGGACGACACCCTGCAAAAACATGGCGACCTGGACATCAAACCCACCCACACCGACGACACGGGCTCTGCCACCGCCACGTACCGCACAAAAGACGACAAAACCCCCAGGGCCTACCGGGTGAAACGCAAGAGCGACATTGGCCGAATTGGGGTGCAACTGACCGGACTGCTTTCTGACCTGCGTGGCATTGAGGCTGCAGTGCGTTCCAGTGGGAAAGCTGCAACAGCAGACCAGCGCATCACTGTGAATTACTACGAGCCTCCAAAACTGAAATTTCTGATGGATTCAGACCTCAGACTGTCTGGCGATGGGGGAGGTACCCGCATGGTGGTTCAGTCCGAATTCCCACTGGAAGCCTACTTTGAAGGGGAAACCCTGAAAGGCTACCGGGGAAGTGGCGTCATCAATGTGAAACAGCTTTCCCTGGACCCCAAAAAGTGCACGGTTTCGGGCACGCCTGGACAGGCTGTGGTGCATCTGGTGATTGATGACCCGGACAGCGAAGACCTGAAAATGCTCTTGCAGGTCGGAAAACCCACCGGAGGCGGAGTTGCCCCCATGATGGAGTTGCATTGCCCCGCACCTGGTCCTGTTCCACCCATTGATGCCTGGACCTCACCTTTCATTGGGGCGCACGAGGGCGAACTGGGCACCCTGCTGGATCCCAACCCACAGGCAGGACTGCTGATCAAACACTGGCAATTGCCCCACACCACCATCCTGGGTGTGAAATCCTATTCGGGCAGCCACCCTGCAGGCAAAGGCACCATCACAGAGACCACCACCCTGACGCTGGATCTGTTGCCCTGAAAAGTGCAAAAAGAACCCCTGAAGTGTTTGCTTCAGGGGTTTTCTGTTTCATCATGCCTGCAAAAGCCTGTTGCATCTGGTGTGGTTCCGATGGGATGTTTTCCCGACCATGAACACACCGAAAGAATCTGACTGCTGATGGCTGACGGCTGACCGCTCTTAAACCAGCGCTGGCACTTTGTTCAGGGCCTGCTCGACATCTGCAATGATGTCATCGATGTGTTCGATGCCCACCGAGATGCGCACCAGACCGGGGGTGACCCCTGCAGTGCGTTGCTCGGCTTCGGAAAGCTGGCTGTGGGTGGTGCTGGCCGGGTGAATCACCAGGGTTTTGGTGTCTCCCACGTTGGCCAGCAAAGAGGCCAGTTTGACGTTGTTCACGAAGGCTTCTCCGGCAGCCCGTCCGCCTTTCAATTCAAAGCCCAGGATGCTGCCTGCTCCATGTGGAAAGTATTTTTTGGCCAGATGGTGGTGCGGGTGGGAAGGCAGATCCGGGTGAATGACCTTCTCCACTTCGGGGTGTTTTTCCAGAAATTCAGCCAGTTTGTGGGTGTTCTGAATGTGGCGCTCTGCCCTGAGGGACAGGGTTTCCAGACCTGTGATGAACAGGCTGGCATGGTGGGGGCTTAAGGTGGTGCCCAGGTCGCGCAGGTTTTCCACCCGTGCCCGGATGATGAAGGCGATGTTGGGAAGCCCGAGGGGGTTGCCTTCTCCGAAGACCTCCCAGAACTTCAGGCCGTGGTAGCCAGGGCTGGGTTCGGTGAAGAGGGGGTAACGGCCATTGGCCCAGTTGAATTTGCCCCCATCCACAATCAGTCCCCCGATGGCCTGTCCGTGTCCGCCAATCCATTTGCTGGCGCTGTGAATCACGATGTCTGCGCCGTGCTCGATGGGCCGGATCAGGTAGCCTCCCTGTCCGAAAGTGCTGTCTACCAGTACCGCCACCCCTTTTTCGTGGGAAAGGCGTGCAATTTCTTGCAGGTCAGGGATGTTGAGGGCCGGGTTCCCGATGGATTCCAGGAACACGCCCCTGGTGTTTTCATCAATCAGGGCGGCGAATTCTTCAGGGCGCTCTTCGGAGGAGGTGAATTTCACACTGATGCCCAGACGGGGCAAAGTCACCTTGAAGAGGTTGTAGGTCCCACCATACAGGTTGGGCGTGGAGACGATGTTGTCTCCCTGCTGTGCCAGGGTCAGGATGCTGAGCAGCACGGCAGCATGACCGCTGGACACCGCCAGAGCACCCGTTCCGCCTTCCAGGGCGGCAATGCGGTTTTCCAGCACCTCGTTGGTGGGGTTCTGGATGCGGGAATAGATGTTCCCAAAGGCCCTGAGCCCAAACAGATTGGCAGCGTGTTCGGCGTTTGCGAAGTTGTAACTGGTGGTCTGGTAAATGGGGGTGGCGCGGCTCTGGGTGGTCGGGTCGGGGGTCTGTCCAGCATGAACCTGCAGGGTCTCAAACTTTGGCATAAAATCTCCTCTCAGATGTTATGAATCGGCTTCCTCTGATCTTGGACAGCCAGAGGCTTTGTGAAAATTTGGGGGATAAATGAATCCCCCTCCCAGAAAACAGACATCGTGGTCTGCTGCTTTGAGAAGGGGATGGGGTGTCAAACCATGCCTTCTCTTATCGTTCCAGCCATCCCTGGCGGGTCTGAAAGCACCGTGTTGCAATGGGAACCGGTTGCTGTGATGGTCTCAGGGTCAGGTCCCTTTCATCACTCGGGATAAGAGCGCCAGAAGGTCTCTGACGTGGGAACCAGTGTACTGGACACAGGCTTTGATTGTCAACAAGTTTTATCAACTATTCAAAAAGGGTGCTGTAAACGCCAGATCCACCAGACAAAATCAGGGCTTGCGGAGGTTCTTCTGCAGAAAATTCAGAATGGTTTCCCGAACTGGAGGGAAAAACCCTGAGAACCTGCGCATCAGTGCCCCCACAATTTCCCCGTGGTTCACTTTTGGGACCACCACAAATTCAACAGGGGTGCCGTTTTTCTGCAGGGCTTTTTCCATGCTGGTGCCGTTGGAGGGATCGACCAGTTCATCGTTCTGGGCCACCAGCAACAGAAAAGGCGGCAGGTTGCCATGCACATGGCTTGCAGGCATCACATCGGTTTGCAGGTGAGTGCCAAAAACCCCTGGGGTGTATTTGGGATCGAAGTCATAAGGACCTGCAATCCCCACCACACCCCGGAAATCGTTGGCTTTCAGGCCTTCTGCAGAAAGCAGGGTTTCGTTCACGATGCCTTCCACCACGTTGTAAGCTCCTGCAGAATGCCCCACCACAAAGATGTTCTGGGGATCGCCTGCGTATTCAGCGATGTGGTCCTTTGTCCATTTGAAAGCTTTGACAGTGTCCTCCACAAAAGCAGGGTAAGAGAAATCCGGTACCAGACGGTAATTGATCAGTACCGTCACATAACCCGCTCTGGCAAAGGATTCTCCCACGAATTCAAAGTCATCCTTGTTGTAATTGCGCCACGACCCTCCATGCACAAAAACCACCACCGGATGGGTGCCTTTCTGTCTGGGCAGGTAAATGTTGAGTTTCTGGCGGGCTGCAGGACCATAAGCCAGGTTCTGATAAAACTTCAGGTCGCGGGTGACCGTGAAGGTGTTGAGCAGGTTGAGTTCGGTTTTGGAGTCCTGGGCCTGTGCCACCAGGGGCAGGGAAAGCAGGGCACCTGCCAGCAGAAATTTGCAAATCATGCCAGCCAGTTTAAGCCTTTTGGACGGAAAATATTGTGTTTTGTTTAACCGGGTTCAAAGTGGGATTCACTGCTGCTTCTCCATGAACTCCAGAATCTGTTCCCTGACCTGAAAGTTCCCAGCAATGCGCCGCACCAGGGTGGCGAGGATGTCGGTGTGACCCAGACCGGGAATGGTGGCGGTTTCCACAGGGGTGCCATTGTCTTGCAGGGCTCTGGCCAGTCTGGTGGCGTTTTCGGGCATCACCAGATCGTCATTTCCTGCACTGATCAGCAAAAAGGGTGGCAGGGGACCGGAAACCCGGTACACAGGCATCACCTCTTTGCGGCTTGCATCTTCTGGAAACACTCCATCCAGAGGTGGAATGTCATAGATGCCTGCGATGCCAATCATCCCTTTGAAGTCGGTGGCTTTCAGGCCTTCGGCCTGCAGGAACCCTGGATCGGTAAGGGTCATGGCTGCGTTGTAGCCTCCTGCAGAGTGCCCCATCACGAAAATGCGATCTGGGTCTCCTGAGTGCTCCCGAACATGGTCCCTGACCCACCTGAGGGCTTTTGCAGTGTCCTGCAGGAAAGCCGGGTATTGAACTTCTGGGTACAGCCGGTAATTGATCACCACAGTCACGTAATCTGCTCTGGCAAAAGATTCTCCAATGAATTTGAAATCTTCTTTTTTGTATTTCTGCCAGGTGCCCCCGTGCACAAAAACCAGCACCGGATGGCTGCCTTTGTGTCTGGGCAGGTACACATCCAGTTTTTGCCTGGGGTTTTCTCCGTAAGGAAGGTCCCGCTGGATGGTCAGGTCGCGGGTGATGGTAAAGGTGTTGATGAAGTCAATCAGCATCTGGCTGGAGGTCTGGGCCTGTGCTGTTGTGCATAAAAGAACCATAAAGAAGAGAATCATTTTCCTTCTGGGCATGGTTTTAAGTGTATAGAGCACTGTTTTGAAAATCTGTGATGTTTTTGACCCGGTACAATCCCTTGGGGCTGCATTCAGGTTTGATGAATCGTATACTTGTATACGGTATACAAAGGAGTACAATTGTCTATATGAGTTTGCTGGACATGATTGGCCCCGTGATGATCGGCCCGAGCAGCAGCCACACAGCTGGAGCCTGCCGCATTGGCCTGGCAGCAAGACAACTGCTGGGCCACACCCCTGAAAAAGCCCACCTTGGCTTGCATGCCAGCTTTGCCAAAACCGGCAAGGGACACGGCACCCATCTGGCCCTGATTGCAGGCTTGCTGGGCTTTGAGCCCCACGATCCTCGCCTCCCTCAGGCCTTCCAGGAAGCTGAAAAAGCCGGTCTGCACTTTGAATTTCAGGACACCGACCTGGGCAACGTGCACCCCAACACCGCACAGATCACCTTGCAGGGGGGGCAGACCAGCATCGAGGTGATGGCCTCCAGCACCGGAGGAGGCATCATCGAGGTCATCGAGGTGGACCACTTCAAAGTCTCCTTCGATGGCTTTTCCCCGACCCTGCTGCTGAAATACCAGGACGCCTACGGCATGATTTCACGGGTCACGGGCCTGATTGCCATCGATGAAGTGAACATCGCCAGTCTGACCTGCACCCGTGAAAAAAGAGGAGGAACTGCCCTGATGTGCATTGTGCTGGACAGTGGCCTCTCCGATTACGCCATTCGCAAAATTGCCCACATTCCCGAGATCAGCTGGATTCGCATGCTGCCTGGTTTCAAACGCCTCTGATTCAATCCACGCTGATTCAACCCCCTGAGGAGCACCATGACCCTGGACGACATTTTAAAAGCCCCATCACCCGCCAGCCAGTGGGTTCTGGACACCGACTGCGAAGAAAATGGCCTCTCTGCCGAAGAGGTCAAACAGGTGATGCGCAGCCGCATTGCTGAAATGCGCGACAGCATCGAACGTGGCCTCAAAACCGATGCCAGAAGCATCACCGGAATGGTCGGCTGGAATGCCAAAGGCCTGTGGGATGCACCAGATGCCCTGAATGCTCCCCTCCTCAAACGGGTGCAGGCCTACGCCATGGCCGTCAACGAAGAAAATGCCCGCATGGGACGCATTGTGGCTGCCCCTACTGCAGGCAGTGCAGGCACCATCCCCGGAGCCCTGATTGGTGTGGCAGACCACCTGGGTCTTGAAGATGAAGCCCTGGTGATGCCTCTGGTTCTTGCTGCAGGCATCGGCAAGGCCATTTCCCGTCAGATGTACATCTCTGGTTCTGCCGGGGGCTGTCAGGCCGAAATTGGGTCCAGCGCAGCCATGGCTGCTGCAGCCGTGACGGAACTGCTGGGAGGCACCTCCAGAGCCGCTGTGCATGCAGCAGCCATGGCTCTGATGAACACCATCGGCCTGGTCTGTGACCCGGTGGGAGGCTATGTGGAAGTGCCTTGCGTGTCCAGGAACGCCTTCTTTGCCGTGCATGCCGTGAGCAGTGCCCAGCTTGCCCTGGCACAACTGGAAAGCTTCATTCCCCCGGATGAAGTCATCACCGCCATGGCCCAGGTGGGACGCATGATGCCCCTGCAACTCAAAGAAACCGCTGAAGGTGGGCTGGCCCAGACCCCTTTTGCCCAGGGTTTCCTGAAAGACCTGGAAAAATCCCAGAAGTGACCTCCAGAGGTTGAGAAACAGAAAGACCTGAGCACGCTCAGGTCTTTCTGTTTCCCATTCAAGGGCTTATTTGGTGAGTTGCCCGCGCAACTCGCCAGACTTGTTGGCATCGGTGTGAATGTTCACATAGTAAAAACCAAAGCGCAATTTGTCTTCATTCAGCACGCAATTGGCATCGGTGGCCAGGGTGCCTTTCTTGTTGTCTTTGGCATCTGCAGTGACCACCAGGGTGCACACAGGGGCTCCGGTCTGTCCCACTTCACCCTCGTGAATGTGGGCCATGGTGGCAGGTCCGGTCAGGCCCGAGTAAGTGCCGGTCAGGGTGAGTTTCTTGCCATCCCAGGTGGCTTTCACACTGCCTGTGCCTGCATACTCTGCAGGCACGGTGGGAGCAGGAATTTCCTTGGCCGCAGTCAGGTTGGCTGCGTAGGTGGGCAAACCGGGAAGGGCGGGGGTGCTGTTGCAGGCAGCCAGACCCAGAACCAACATTGCAGGAACAAGATGACGGATGTTCATCGTTTTTCTCCTTTATTCATACCCAAGCTGGCCGCGCAGTTCACCATCGGTGTGGCTGGCGGTGCTGACAGTGACGTAGTACTGGCCGGTTTTCAGCAGGTCTTCCTGAATGCCCTGGTCTTTGACCGTGCAGGTTTTGCTGAACGTTCCATTGCCCACTTTGCTGGTGTCTTCTTTGATGTCCAGGGCACACACCACGGTTGCGCTGTTCTGACCCACTTTGGCTTTGCGCAACTCAATGCTGGTGGCCTTGCCGCTCAGACGGTAATAATTGCCGTTGATCACCATGCTGGTGCCATCAAAAGAAGCATTGGCAAACCCCCAGGCATCGCCTGAGACAGCAGGCACCACATTGTTGCCGGACAGTTTGGCCAGAAAGACGGGAGCAGCAACGGGAACTTGTTGGGCGCAGGACGCCAGAATCAAACTGAAAACCCCGAATGCCAGGGTGCGTGCGTGCATAAGACCTCCTGATGATTCTCTTCACCACTATAGGGTTGCATCATGCAGGTTTTATGTGAGTGGGATGATGTGTTGCTCAAGGTGGGATTGGGCAAAAGGAGCTGGATTCTGCAAACTGTACTACGCTGTGAGGATCTATGGTTCCAACTTTTGTGGTCAATGTGGAAGTGGTGATTTACAGGCAAGACCGTTGCCTGCTGACTTTGCGCAGCCTGCAAGAAACCCATGCAGGAGGCACCTTCGCTTTTCCAGGAGGCAAGGTGGAGCAGCATGAAATCATGAATGATGTCCTGGAACATGTGGCCCGCCGCGAAATCCGGGAAGAAGTGGGTTTAGAAGTCGGTTCACTGACGTATCTGGAAGCCAACAGTTTTCTGGCCGGAGATGTGCCCTGCATCAATGTGGTGATGCAGGCCCCCTACCTGTCTGGCACAGTGCAATTGCAGCAAGAAGAATTGGCTGCAGCAGAATGGCTGACCCTGCCAGAAGCCCTGGCAAGGTCTGAAACCCCCCTCTGGACCCGAAACAGCCTGAAAAAAGCCGAGGAAATGAGAAATGCAGTTCGATGAGTCTTATACCCTCACACCCACTGCACGTGCAGCAGGATGCCTGATTCTGGACGGCCAGCGGCGCATCTTGCTGGTGCAGCAGGCAAAAGATCCCTTCAAGGGCCTCTGGCACCTTCCGATGGGCACCATTGAAGTAGGGGAACCCCCAGAAGTTGCCGCCGTTCGGGAAGCCCTGGAAGAAGCCGGGGTGCAGGTGCGCCTGACCTCTTTTTTAAACACCTACCTGGGACGCTATTCAGATGGTGGGCTGGTGCAGCGCTTCGTCTGGCTGGCAGAAATCCTTCCAGGTGAGGTCATTCCAGACGCACCCAACGATGAAATTCTGGCCCGCAGGTTTTTCAGCCCTGCAGAATTTCTGGAGCTGTACAGAGCTGGACAGGTTCGCATGCACCACACCTTGCTGGCCCATCAGGAGGCACTGGGCAGGTTCTGATCCAATTTCAGCATTCTTTATAGAACTTCTCCTGTGCTGGTCTCGTAAAATGAAGCATGCTGGTCACTCCTTCCATTCAAGAGATTTTGCAAGCTGAACGTGCACTGCTCACCGATTTGCATGCCTTTCTGGAAAGCTCCGGTGCACCTGCCGATGTTACCCAGCACGCCCGCACAGCTTTGCTGCAACTGGACGAGGTGTTCCTGCTGGTGGTGGTGGGGGAATTCAATGCAGGCAAAAGCTCTTTCCTGAATGCCCTCCTGAACACCACCTCCCTGCCAGAAGGGGTCACCCCAACCACAGACCGGATTTATGTTTTGCTGAACGGGGAAGACACCGAACTGGAACCCACCGCAGATCCCTTCGTGGTGCGCAAACGCCTGCCCCTGGAAGACCTCAACAGCATTGCCCTGGTGGACACACCCGGAACCAATGCGGTGATCCGCCGTCACCAGACCATCACCGAGGGTTTCCTGCCCAGAGCGGATCTGGTGCTGTTCATCACCAGTGCAGACCACCCCTTCACCGAGTCAGAACGGCAGTTTCTGGAACTCACCCGCAAGTGGGGCCGCAATGTGATGCTGATCATCAACAAGGCGGATTTGCTGGAAACCCAGGCGGACCGGGAGCAGGTGCTGTCTTTCGTGCGGGAACATGCCACCCAGACGCTGGGGGTCACTCCGCAGATCTTCATGCTGAGTGCCCGCAATCAGAAGCGCGGTGAAGACGAGGGCTTCATGCGCTTCAAACGCACCCTGGTGGACCGCCTCAGCGAAAAAGAACGGGTTCGTCTGAAACTGATGACCCCCCTGGGGGTGGCCCACGAACTGGTCAGGCAGCATACCTCCCATCTGGAGCACAGTCGCACCATTTTGCAGAACGATGTGCAATCCTTTGAGCACCTGGAAATGCAGGCCCGGGTGCATGGCCATGAAGTCAAAGACGAACTGGCCCATCAGCTTTCTTTGCTGGAAGGCCCGCTGAACGCTTTCCAGGAGCGGGCAGAAAGTTTCATCAACCGGTACTACCGCATCAGCCGTACCCTGGAACTGCTGAAACCCGAGCGTCTGGAGCAGGCTTTTCGCACAGAAGCCGTGGCAGATCTGGAACGCGACCTGGAGAAAGTGCTGTCCCACAGTGTGGACCGCCTGATGGAGAAAAACCTGCGTTTCTGGGAGGATGTGCAGCACCAGCTCACCTCCCGCTCTCGCGAGAACGTGCCCAGAAGCCGCTTCCAGATGGACCGCAGTGCTGTTCTGGACGCTTTGCGTTCCAAAACCGAAGAGCACACCAGGGAACTGATTGAACCCTCAGCAGCCCAGGATTTCAGTGGCAAGGCACAGAGCAGTGTGATGCAGGCAGGTCTGATCAGCGTGGGCGGCATTGGTCTGGGAGCAGCCGTGATTGCCCTGATTGGAGGCGCTGCCGCAGATGTGACGGGCATCCTGGCCAGCCTGGCCGGGGTGTTCCTGGGGGCTTACTGGATTCCCATTCGCAAACGGGCCGCCCTCACGCAAGTGAAAAACCAGGTTGGGGATGCCAAGATCCTGCTGCGGGAAACCCTCACGCGGGAAGTCAACCTGGAACAGGAACGCCTGGATGGCCGCCTCAGGGACGCCCTCTCTCCCTACACCCGCTTTGTGAAAGCCGAGCAGGAACGCATGAACCGGGAGAACCGCAGGCTCACCGAATTCATTGCCCGCATTGAAGAACTTGAAGGGCGGGTGCAGGCCTGAATTGATACCGGTGTAACTTGCACCCATTTGAATAACAATCCAGAGTCCCCTACGCCGATGCACCTAAATGCAGGCATGGGGATTTACACTGTCAGCAATTGAGGTGTGTATGTCTCTGAACCTGCCCAGAATCGCCCCCTTTCTTTTTGTGCTTTTGTGGAGCACCGGATTCGTTGGTGCCAAATACGGCCTGCCTTACGCGGAACCGTTCACCTTTCTGGCCCTGCGTCTGGTGATCGCAACAGTTCTGCTGCTGGGCCTGGGTCTGGTGGTCAAAGAAAGCAAGAAGATGCGTCCAGAGCATTACTGGCACGCTGCTGTGGTGGGTTTTCTGCTGCATGGTGCTTACCTGAGTGGCGTGTTCTACGCCATTCATATGGGCATGCCTGCTGGAATGACCGCTGTGATCGTGGGCCTGCAACCCATCCTCAGCACCCTGATGGCCCGCTACACCCTGAAAGAACAGGGAAGCCTGCTGCAATGGATCGGTCTGATTCTGGGCTTCCTGGGTGTGGTGATGGTGGTCAGCCAGAAAATCCATGCCGATGTCCCACCCGTTGCTTATCTGGCTGCTGGAATTGCCCTGATCGGCACCACCGCTGGCACCCTCTACCAGAAACGTTTTGGAGCAGGCATGCCCCTGGTGACTGGAACCGCTGTGCAGTACGCTGCCACCAGCCTGATCCTGATTCCGCTGGCTTTGCTCTTTGAAACCCACCAGATCCAGTTCACCACCGAATTCTGGTTTGCCCTGTTGTGGCTGGTGGTGGTGCTTTCCCTGGGGGCCATTGGCCTCCTGCTGTACCTGATCCAGCGCACCAGCACCGCACAGGTCACCAGCCTGTTTTATCTGGTGCCCCCTGCCACCGCTGTGGAAGCCTTCTTTCTGTTTCACGAGAAACTGAATGGTCTGGCCTTGCTGGGCATGGTGGTGGTGGCCCTGGGGGTTTCGCTGGTGATCCGGCCTGCACCTGCGCGGCCTGTGCAGAAACAACTGCAAACCGAATAAATCATTCAAACACCTGTTGTGAAGGTCAGCCTGCGAAAAAGGGGCTGGCCTTTCACTTTGATTGCAGTTTGAAAGCCTCCATCCAGGGTTGAAACAGGGCATTGAGCTTTTCATCGTCAAGATCACCTGCTGCAGAAAATTCTGTCCAGCCTTCGATGTCCCTGGCATGATAAAGGGGGATGTCGAAAGCATCCATCAGGCATTTTTCCAGCAGCAGAAAAGGCACATGGCCTTCATGTAGAGGTCTGATTTCAGAAGCCAGCAGCTGTTTCAGGATGTCGGCCATTTCCATTCCTGAAAGAACCCTTTCTCTGCTGATTTTGACTGCATTCTGCAATGGGTCCATTTTCTATCCCAGCCAGTACCCCAGCATGGCTTTGTCTTGCAATGGAAGTTCAAAGCCAGCGGTGAGCGTGGTTTCAATGGTGCCCTCTGAAAACGCAGCAGCGTAGTTCAGCAGGTCTTTCAGGGCCTCGGGTTGCAGCACGCCCCACAGGTGCATCTGGCGGTTCTTCAACAGGGCACCTCCGGTCAGTTGCCCCTCTTGATAGCAGAGCAAGGGCACGTATTCCCGGTGTTCCTGCAGTTTCATGCTGAGGTGCTGCGAGATGGGTTCCTCCCAGGAAGGCATACCCCAGGACTGGCACAGCACTTTTGCAAACTGGCGGGTCTGCAACCAGCTGACCTGTTCCACCTGATGCCCAGGGTCTGCACCATCAGGCAGGTAAAGGCCCACCTGAATGGCCTGCACCAGCCTCAAACCAGACACGGGTTTCTGAGAAAGCACCAGTCGGGGAGCAGGAAGCACCTCCGAATCCCCATAAGCTGCATTGAGGGCCAGGATGGGCGTCAGAGGAGCAGCAAGCACCCGTGAGTTGTCTTGCCCACGGGTGACTTCGGAGAGGGGTTGATGGTAGGCATACAGGCCGTCCAGCCAGTTCATTGTGCCCGGTTCATGGTGGGTCAGGCGTCCACGCCGAACAGGGCATGCACGAATTCACGGGCATCGAAGGGCTGCAGGTCTTCTGCTTTCTCTCCCACCCCGATGAACTTGATGGGCACCCCCAGTTCCCGCACGATGGGCACCACGATGCCGCCCTTGGAGGTCCCGTCCAGTTTGGTGACCACCACTCCAGTCAATCCAATGGCTTCATGAAACTTCTTGGCCTGGTTCAGGCCGTTCTGTCCGGTCACGGCGTCCAGCACCAGCCAGATTTCGGCGGGCTCGTTCTCATCGGCTTTCTGGATCACCCGTTTGACCTTCTTCAGCTCTTCCATCAGGTTGTGCTTGGTGTGCAACCTGCCCGCGGTGTCCACCATCAGGAGGTCCACACCACGGGCTTTGCGAGCAGCGGCGGCATCAAAAGCCACAGCAGCAGGGTCGCCCCCATCAGGTCCCTGAATCACATCGATGCCCAGACGGCTGCCCCACACCCCAAGCTGGGTGCCCGCGGCGGCACGGAAGGTGTCGCCAGCAGCAAACATCACGCTGCGCCCCAGGCCCTGGTAGTACTGGCCCAGTTTGGCAATGGTGGTGGTTTTGCCCACCCCGTTCACCCCGATCATCATCACCACTTTGCCGTTTGGCAGGACTGTAGAGCGTTTTGCATCCGGTGTGAAGCCAATCTTGCGGTACTGCGCCCGTCTGGCGTCCGGTTCCAGTTGCAGGATCAGGGCGTTCATCAGGGCCTCTTGCAGGTTGGTCTGGCCGCTGTTCTTGATGTCTTCCAGGATCTCCTCGGTGGCAGCACGGCCCACATCTGCAGCAATCAGGGCGTACTCCAGGTCTTCCAGGGTTTCCAGGCGGCTGGTGAAGATGTCCTTCAGGTCCGTTCCCAGAAAACCTGCAGACTGGTTCAATTGTTGACGGGTCTTGGTCAGACCCTCCTTAAGGCGTTGAAACCAACTCATAATCCTCCAGTGGCCGAGGGCGGCAGATGCCCGGTAAAGGGCGAGGTACGCCTCGCCCCTGCATTGTCATTGTTCTGATTTTTATTTTAAAGCGTTCTGCTGTGCTTCTTTGAGGGCCTGTTCCACAGGAACATTGCCTTTCAGGGCTTTCTCGATGGCAATTTCCAGATCCAGACGCCAGTCGTCCAGCTGGGGCACAGCAGGCAGGTTCTGGGCGCGTTCAAAGCTCTTGACTGCTGCGACCAGGATGGGGTCATCGGTGAGCTGTCTGGCCACACTTTTGCGCACCGGAACGTAGTAAGAGCCGTTGGCAAAGGTTTTGAGGTTTTCGGGTTTCAGCAAAAATTTCCAGAATTCCATGATCCCTCTGGCCTGGGCGTCACTGGCAGATTTCATCACGGCGATCTGGCCCTCTCCGGCAATGGAAGAACCGGGCAGGGGGTAAGCCGAGACCTGCAAACTCAGGTAGTTGGGGTTCTTGAAGGCCAGCGGGAAGGCACTGCTGGGGGCCACCACCATGAAGGTTTTGGTGCGCAGGAAGTCAATCACGGCGTTTTGCACTTCGCTGGTGGCGCGGGGAATCAGGGCTTTTTTGTTTTTCAGGTTGACCAGTTGTTGCAGGCTTTCCACCACCACAGGGTCCAGCAGGTTGGGTTTGCCGTCTTTGACCAGGTCTCCGCCCTGGCTGTACACCATGGAGGCAAAAATCCAGGACTCGGTGATGAAAGAAACCCCACTGGTCCCCCTGCCCGTCAATTTCTGGGCTGCAGCATAAAATTCAGGCCATGTGTCTGGCAGGGCGATGTTTTTGGCTTTGAAGGCAGCTCCGTTGAAGAACATCAGCATGCTGCTGGCAGCCCAGGGCAACCCGAAACGTCCGTCTTTGTTCTTGCCGATGTTCCAGGCCACCGGGTAGATGTCAGAACTGAGGCTTTCAGGGATCACCCCGGTGAATTTGTCGAGGTCCTTGAGTTGCCCGCCCTGCATCAGGCGCACAAAGAAAGCATTGTCGATCAGCACGGCTGGAGGGGTGGTGTTGGCCCGGATGCTGGCGATGATTTTCTGCCCCATCTCTTTGTAACCACCCGCATATTCAGGCTTGATCACGTAGTCGTCCTGTGATTTGTTGAATTCTGCAGCGAACTGGTTGAAGAGGGTGGGGGAGGGTTCGGCCAGCAGATAATGCCAGATTTTGATTTCGGTTTTGGCTTGAGCGCTCCCCAGGAGGAGCAGCATCAGGACAGTCAGTCGCTTCATGCATGAATTGTACGTATAAAAGAAGTTAGAAGTTGCACTTTGTTCACGGGGTTGCTTAGAAGTTCTTCATCTGAAACATGGATCTGCAAGCCCCACCCTTGATTCCCATCATTTTTTCTCGGTGGCTTTTTCGCCCATGAGCAGGTAGGCCATGTAAGCCAGCCGTTCCCGCGCTGCGTAATTTTCCAGAAATTCCTGGCTGGTGTTTTCTGGAAGGGGACTGGGGCTGGGACTGGCTTTCATGCCCAGGTCACGGGCCATGGCAATGGCCCTGGGCATGTGAATGGAGTCGGTCACCACGCTGACCGGGGTGGTGACCCAGCCCAGTGAGTTTTTGAGGTTTTCATAGGTGTTGCGGCTGCGGGTTTCGGCCAGGATGGTTCTGGCCGGGATGCCTTTTTGAATCAGGAAATTGCGGCCTGCTTCCCCTTCGCTGTAACGGTCCCCTTCGGCTTTGCCCCCGGTGACGATGATGCGGCTCACCCGTCCAGTCTGGTACAGGTTCAGGGCGTGTTGCAGGCGGCTTCTGAAGATGGGGGAGGGCTTGCCATTGTACTGGGCAGCTCCCAGCACAATCACCGTGGGTTGGGGTTCCGAAACATTGGCCGGACTTGCATGGGGAAACCCCATCATGAAAGTAAGGACAACACCCAATTGTGGCCAGCCGCTTCGCATCCTTTGATTCACTCCGGTTTTCATACTAAAGCGAGATGGATCACAAATGGAAGAGTGGTGTTCTGTTGACACAAAAGCAGGGTCTGTCACCACGGCAGTGGGGTCTGATGGCCATGGATGGAGTGGCTAAACATCGCTGACGCCCTGCTGTTCTGTGGGGTAAAATTTGAGGGCAAACAAACAGGAGGCATTATGGGTGGTATCCAAGCAGGATTGATCTGGCTGAACGGCAAACTGGTTCCTCAGGAAGAGGCAAAGGTGTCTGTTCTGGCCCACGCTTTGCATTACGGCAGCAGTGTTTTTGAGGGCATCCGGGCTTACAGCACCGAAAAAGGAGCAGCAATCTACCGCCTGCAGGAGCACACCGAGCGCCTGTTCAACAGTGCCAAAATCATCCGCATGCCTGTGCCCTACAGCGCAGATGAAATCAACAGTGCCATCAAATCTGTGGTCAAAGACAACGGCTACGACGCCTGCTACATCCGTCCCCTGGTGTTTCGTGGTGGGGAATCGCTGGGCCTCAACCCCCTGCCCTGCCCCGTGGAAGTGATGGTGGCGGCCTGGAAATGGGGCACCTACCTCGGAGATGAAGCCATCGAGAAAGGGGCCAAACTGGTGACCTCCTCCTGGGCCCGTTCTCCAGGCAACGTGCTGCCCACCAAATCCAAGGCGGGCGGCAACTACATCAACAGTTCGCTTGCCAAGGCAGACGCCATCAGCGCTGGTTTTGATGAAGCCATCATGCTGGACAAAGAGGGCTACGTCTCTGAAGGCAGCGGAGAGAACATCTTCTTCATCAAGGGCAAGAAATTGTATGCCATTGCCCACAGTGTGACCCTGACCGGGATCACCAGAGACAGCATCTTCCATGTGGCCCGCGACATGGGGCTGGAAGTGCAAGAAGTCATGGCCACCCGCGACGAACTGTATGTTGCCGATGAGGTGTTCATGACCGGAACGGCTGCAGAAGTCTCCCCGATTTCCAGCATCGACTTCAGGGAAATCGGCACTGGACGGGCCGGGGAAATCACCAGGGAAATCCGTGGGCGTTACCTGGACATCGTGACCGGGAAAAACCCCAAATACGACCACTGGCTCACCTACGTCGATTGACCCTGTGGCTTGAAGTTGCTTGAAAGGGCTGAAAAAAAGGGCAAGTCTAGTCAGGACCTGCCCTTTTTCTGCCAAGTCGCACCTTCGGGTGCGATTTTTGCAAGGTTTTGGGTGTTCTGGGGGGTTTGTCGATGACGGTGGGCACTACGTTTAATTGTAAGATTTCTGTACAATGAGGGGAACATGACCAGCTCCAAACAGCACCCTTTCACCTGTCCGAATTGCAGCAAGAAATACAACGTCACACTCTATGAAGTGCTGAACATTGGCACCCACCCCGAATTGCACGATGAGTTGTTTGCCGGGAAAATCAACACCACCACCTGTCCTTCCTGCGGTGAAGTGACTTTTGTGGAAGAACCCGTGACCTACTACGATCCCAAACTGGAATACTGCGTGCATTTTGTGCCTGCAGCCAGCCTGGAAGACCCCACCCTGGAAGCCTTCGAGCAATTCGATGAGCAGGGCCGCGTGGACCTTTCAGACAAACGTCTCCCGGCTTACATTCCCAGCAACCATGTGGTCTTTGACGTGCATGAACTGCTGACCTACATTTTCTTCCGCCGCAAACTGGCAGAGTTCTACCCCATTCTGCGCAAACGCAAAAAAGTCATGTGACGGTTTTCGGGTGCTTTTGAACTGAGCTTGGACTCGGGCTTTTCAATCGAGCAACACTTCAGACCCAGGGAAACCTGGGTTTTCTGTTGCATCAGTGCGGGTTTTGGAAAAGGCAATCTTACCCGATGTGCTAGCGCAACTTCGGGTTTTATGCTAATGTGCCGCTAAGTTGAAGTTGGGCGTGGATCTGGAACACATGCAGGAAACGCAAGCAACTGGATGTCCGTGAACACCTTGCAGCAGGGGAACTCTCGGGGTGATGGGGTTTGGGTAATGGCTAAGACACTGGTGATTGTGGAATCGCCCGCCAAGGCGAAAACCATTGAGAAATACCTGGGGAAGGACTACCAGGTGGAGTCCTCCATTGGACACATTCGGGATTTGCCCAATTCGGCATCCGAAGTGCCGGAACAATTCAAGCAGAAGCCCTGGGCCAGCCTGGGCATTGATGTGGAACACGATTTTAAACCCCTTTATGTGGTGCCCTCAGAGAAGAAAAAGCACGTTGCCAAGCTGAAAGCCCTGGTCAAAGAGGCCCGCGAAGTGGTGCTGGCAACAGACGATGACCGTGAAGGGGAGAGCATCGCCTGGCACCTGTTTCAGGAACTGAAACCCAAGGTGCCGGTCAAACGCATGGTCTTCCACGAGATCACCCCGGAAGCCATCCGAAATGCCATCCAGCACCCCCGCCAGATTGATGAAAACCTGGTGCATGCCCAGGAGGCCCGCCGCGTGCTGGACCGCCTGTACGGTTACGAGGTTTCACCTGTCCTGTGGCGCAAAGTGGCCCCCAAACTCAGCGCGGGCCGGGTGCAGAGCGTGGCCACCCGTCTTCTGGTGGAGCGCGAACGGGAACGCATGCGTTTCAGGAGTGCAGAGTTCTGGAGCCTGGAAGGACTGTTCCGGACCCTCAAAGAAGAAGGGTTCACGGCTGCCCTGATCGAAGTGGGTGGAGTCAGGCTGGCCACAGGCAAAGACTTTGATGCCCTGACCGGTGAACTCAAGCCCGATGCCAAAGTGGTTCTGCTGAAACAGGCCGATGCCGAACAGCTGCTGCAGCGCCTGAAAGCTGCCCAGTTCACGGTGATCTCCACCGAGGAGCGCCCCTTCACCCAGAAGCCCTACGCGCCGTTCATCACCTCCAGCCTGCAACAGGAAGGCTCCAGAAAACTCGGGTTCAATGCCCAGCGCACCATGCGCACGGCGCAACGCCTGTACGAGAATGGTTACATCACCTACATGCGCACCGACTCCACCACCCTCTCCAAAGAGGCCATGGAAGCGGCCCGCAAACAGGTGCGCCAGATGTACGGGGACGAGTATCTGCACCCCACCCCCCGCACCTACGACAAGAAAGCCAAAAACGCCCAGGAAGCGCACGAAGCGATTCGCCCGGCAGGCTCCAGATTCCGCACCCCCCAGGAAGTCAGAGGCGAGCTCTCCGACGATGAGTTCAAACTGTATGACCTGATCTGGAAACGCACCGTGGCCAGCCAGATGGCAGACGCCAGAGGCCGCAGAATGCAGGTGCGTTTGCAGGGCCTGGACGCCATTTTCAGTGCCAGTGGCAAAACCATTGATTTTCCGGGTTTCTTGCGGGCTTACGTGGAAGGTTCAGACGACCCTGAAGCTGCTCTGGAAGACCGTGAAGTGATCCTGCCCCCGATGCAGAAAGGGGACAGCGTGCGGGTCAAGGACATGCGCACCCGCGAGCACCACACCCAGCCTCCTGCACGCTACACAGAGGCCTCTCTGGTGCAGGCGCTGGAAGCCGCCGGAATCGGTCGCCCCTCCACTTATGCCAGCATCATCTCCACCATTCAGGACCGGGGTTACGTTTTCAAACGTGGAACGGCCCTGATCCCCACCTGGACGGCTTTTGCCACCCAGGCCCTGCTGGAGAACCACTTCTCCAGGCTGGTGGATTACAACTTCACCGCCCGCATGGAAGAAGACCTTGACGAGATTGCCGGAGGACGCAAAGAACACGTGCCCTACCTGCAAGACTTCTACTTCGGAGATGAAGGGTTGAAATCCCAGATCCAGACGCAAATGGACCAGATTGATCCCAGAGCGATCAGCCTGATTCCTGTGCCTGCCCTGGTGGGGTCGGAGATTGAAGTCAGACTGGGCAAATTCGGGGCTTACATGAAAAAAGGCGAGGTCAGCGCGACTTTGCCCAACGACATTGCCCCCGATGAACTCACCCTGCAGCAGGCAGAAGAACTCCTCTCCAAAGGCGGAGACGAGGGCATTCTGGGCCAGGACCCTGTGACCGGACAGGATGTGGTGGCTAAAGCAGGCCGTTATGGTCCCTACGTGCAGATGGGCGAGAAAACCGCCAGCCTGTTTCCCACGGATTCCCTGAGCGCCATGACCCTGGAACGTGCCATGCAACTGCTGACCATTCCAAGGCTGGTGGGCACCCTGGACGGAGAAGAAGTCTGGGCCATGAATGGACGTTACGGTCCCTACCTCAAAAAAGGCAAGGACAACCGCACGCTGCCCGGACACGAAAGCCTCTTTACTGTGACGGTGGAGCAGGCACAGGCCCTCTTTGCTGCCCCCAAAAGCCGCATGGGACAGAGCGCCGCCCCCCTGAAAATCTTTGAATACCCGGACCGCACCCCCATCCAGGTCAAAGTGGGCCGTTTTGGCCCGTACCTCACAGATGGGGAAAACAACGCCTATCTGCGCAACGGAGAGGATGCCCACAGCCTCACCGCAGAAAAAACCCGCGAACTGATGGCAGAACGGGGCAAGCCACCCAAAGCCAGAGCAGGCAAAGCCACCAAAAAAGCAGCCCCCAGCAAGACCAGCAAAACCAGCAAAACGTCTGGCAAAGCCCCTGCAAAAGCTGCTTCCAAAGCTGCACCCAAAACAGTGGCCAAACCCGCTGGTGAAACCCAGAAAGCCGAATGGAAAGACCTCAAATCCCACCTGAATGTTCTCAGTGACACCGAACGCCAGCTGATTGTGGCCCTCCGCGAGGAGAACAAAAAAGCCGAAGACGTGGCTCCAGAGCTTGGGCTGGAGGTCAAAAAAGCCAAAGGCATGATGCTGCAGATCTCCAAAAAGCTGCAGGAGGCCTGGCGCAAAGCGGTGAGCGCTTGACCAGGAAGCTCAATTCAGCACAACCTGAAATGCGCAGAAAGGGCGAGGCATGCCATCTTGTGCTGTACGAGGGACTGCTCACTGGTCCCTCAGCACGCTCGCCCCTACAAGTACAGGGCCTCTGCAACAAAGCATGGTGTGACTGACCGCCAGCAACCCCCTCAAGATTCCCACCCATGAAAATCCACCTGAAACAGCTGGCACAGACCCTGCCCAACACCCCCATGCACCTTCCGCACACCGGAGGGGAAACCCTGACCTGCCTGCTGAATGAAGCAAAAGCAGATGAGGCTCTGGATTCTTATTACCTGTGCCTGGAGGGGGAGTTGCTGATCGATCTGCCTTATGGGGACTTCGTGCACCTGAAGCCCCAGGAAGCCGCCCGCATCGAGGCAGGCAAACAGCGCAAGCTCACCCCGGTGGGACGGACCTTGCTGTTGATCTTGCGGATTTAGACGCTGGATCCCTCTGCTCAACCTGCATCCGCGTCTTCACGCAACTTCCAGGTGCCTCCGGTGTAATGCAGGATGCCCGCGTCCAGCAGGGTTTTGAGGCGCATTTCTGCACGGGCAGGATAGCCCTGGGTGGCCTGCAAGAGCTGCTGGATGAAAGCTTCCGGAGCATCCCAGTGGAACACATCCCGCACCCAGCGGTGCAGGCCCTGCTTGCTGAAAGGCTCAAGTTTGAGGGTGTGGGACAGGGACACCTGTGGGGCTTCTTCAGGCTTGCCCAGGGCCACCACGCCCAGAGGCCGGGAGGTGTCGTGTTGCTGAAAGACCCGTACAAGGATGGAGGCCGGAACGTCTGCAGGTCCATCATAGAGCACCAGCAGTCCAGTTTTGCCGGTGTGTTCCACCTCGTCCAGCAGGCTTTGCAGCACCTGGGTTTCGGCCAGGATCTGCTGCTCGGCCGTTTCTGCAGAGAACACCAGGGGAAGCACCAGATAATTGTGTTGCTGGGCCAGCAGTGCGGCCTGTCTGAGGAAGAAAGTGCGGCCAGCCTGCGCGTCGCTGTCGATCAGCAGCAAACCCTGCTGGTGGTTGGGAAGCTCCTGCAGAAAACCCTGCAGGGCTTCAAAAGCCGTTTCACGCTCCACGGGTTTGATCTGGGTGTTGAAATAAATTCTGGGGCTGTCTCCGTGCTCATGGGTGACGTATTTGCAACTGCTGTCTGTGCGGGCCACCAGATGGCGCTTGTGGGCGGTGTCCAGCAGGAGGTGGGTCTGGTCTCCATCTTCCGGGTAAGACGCCACCCCCATGCTGATGGACACTGGACCCTGCTCAAAACGTTCCAGAATGCGCTGACACACCACCATGGCCTGCTCACGGGTGGTGGTGGGAAGCAAGAGCACAAACTCATCCCCACCTGAACGAAACAGCAAATCAGAGGTGCGGATGGACTGGTAGGTCCAGTGGGCAGCGTCTTTCAGCACCTGGTTGCCGTGGTCAAAACTGAACTCCTGGTTGTACTGCCCAAAATGGTCCAGGTCAAAATGACACACCACCAGCGGGCTGATTTCCCGTTCGGCACGGGCCAGCTCCTCGGTCAGGCGGGGTTCCAGCAGGCCACGGGTGTAACTGCCCGTCAGGGGGTCACGGATGAGGAGGTCATCGGGGATGGATGCAGGATCGGATGGATGGTCCATGGTTTGACTCCAGGGTTTTGGCTCAGCAGGTTTGGCTGGGCAGGTTTCAGAAACCGCTGTCGGAAATGCAGGTGTTCGGGCCAGACTTCAAGGCGGTTTGTTTGCGGGCGGTCAGCACTTCCAGCAGCATTTCGGGTTGCAGCACATCTTCAGGGTAAGTGACCAGACCCATGTTCAGCCTGATGGTGTCAGGCAAATCCTGCCTGAGGGTCTGGATCAGGCGCTGGCAGGTCATCTCTCCATCCAGTTTGATGGTGGCGGGCAGCATGAGCAAGAATTCGGTGTCACTGAAGCGAAAAATCACATCGGAGGCCCGCAGGGTTTGCTTCAACAAATCCAGCACGGTGCGGACCTGTTCTGCAGACAGTTGACCCTGATCGCTGGCTTCCAAGAGTCCCAGGGTGAGGGCGCTCAGTTCACGGGTGGCCCTGGCGGTTTCTTCAATGAGCCGGGGTGCAAAAAGTTCCCGGCTGTAAGCCCCACTGGCAGGGTCCCGGATCAGGGCAATCAACTCTGCAGCATGGGGTTCTGCAGGCTTCATTTGTTCTGGATCATCCATCATGGGGTCACATCCTTGTTCGGGGAATTGCCTCTGAGCACGACCAGCACATTGTGCAATGGGTGGAAAGGCAAGGGTTGGACAGCAGTGCAGTATGAGATTAGTGTATAAAAATATGTCCTCAGGCGTGATGGAATGCAGCATGCAAACAGGGCATTCATCCCCATTTTTTTCCTGGGGTGGTGTTAAAGTGAGGGAAATGGATGTTCTGGAAAAAGCTTTGAATGGTGAACGCCTCTCGCATGCAGAGGTGGTTTCCCTGTACCACCTGCCCCTCGGTGATGTCGCTGCCGTGGCCCACCAGTTGCGCCTCAGACGGTCTGACCCTCAGGTGGTGACCTTTCTGATTGACCGCAACATCAATTACACCAACGTGTGCAATGTGGCGTGCAACTTCTGCGCGTTTTACCGCACCAAAAAGCAATCGGATGCCTACACCCTGGATTACAGCCACATCAGCCAGAAAATCCATGAACTCGAACAGGTGGGGGGCACCCGCATCCTGATGCAAGGGGGGGTCAACCCCGAGTTGCCTTTTGAGTATTACACCGGTCTGCTGCGGCACATCAAGGCCAACCATCCCACCATCCGCATTGAAGCCTTCAGCCCGGAGGAAATCCTGGGCTTCGAGAAGTTCTTCGGCTGGAGTGCCAGCGAAATTCTGGACCGCCTGATCGAGGCCGGTCTGGACGGTCTGCCTGGAGCAGGTGGGGAAATTCTGGAAGATGAGGTGCGGGCCAAAGCTGCTCCTGCACGCATTCGCACCCAGGACTGGGTTCGCATTCTGGATGAGGCCCAGAAAAAAGGCCTCTACACCATCTCCACCATGGTGATTGGTTTTGGAGAAACACTGGAACAGCGGGCCAGCCACCTGCTGAAAATCCGTGAGCAGCAAGACCACGCGTTGAAACAGTATGGAAACGGCTTTGCAGGTTTCGCCATGTGGACCCTGCAAACCGAAAACACCCGTCTGGCAGGCAAGGCCCCCGGAGCCACCGCTTACGAGTACCTGCAAAACCTGGCCGTGAGCCGCATTGCCCTGGACAACCAGCCCAACATTCAGGCCTCCTGGCCTGCGCAGGGTTTCAAAGTGGCCCAGACCGCCCTGTTTTATGGGGCCAATGATGTGGGTTCCACCATGCTTGAAGAGAATGTGGTGTCTGCTGCCGGAGGACACAGCCGCCACAACGCCACCGTGCGTGAACTGGTGCGCATCATCAGCGATGCGGGTTTCCAGCCTGCGCAGCGCAACAGTTTCTTCCAGGTGATCCGCCAGGTGGATCCCCGTGAGTACCTGGGATCCCAGGCTTCTCCTGCCTGAATCCCACCTTGCTGACCTGGCCTCCCCGAACATGGGGAGGTTTTTGTTTGCCTTCACACTGCAGAACATCTTGCTTTCTGACGCTGAACGCTCTGTTTACAGTGCAATATGCCTTTGAAATGCACTGAAATTCAGGTCGACACCCTGATCTGGCGGTACATGGATCTGGCCAGTTTTCTGTACCTGCTGCAGAAATCCCAGCTGGCCTTCCGTCGGGTGGACACCTTTGAAGACCACTTTGAAGGCCACCTGCCCAGAGCGCTGGAATTGCGGGTCAAGGACCAGGAATCACACCACAAACAACAGGAAACCCAATTGACCCTGCAACAGATGCGCCTGAACACCCACGTGGTCTGCTGGAACATCTCCGATCAGGAATGCTACGCCATGTGGAAAATTTACGGGCGTGAAGAGAACAGCGTGTGCATCAACACCACGGTGGGACGTTTGCAGAAAGCGCTGCAGAAAGCAGAAGCAGACCTGGAACTGGTGAAAATCCATTACATCGACATGACCTCCAGAAACATCGCCTCTGAGGTGCAGGTGCAGAACGTGAACTTCAAGGATGTCAGTTTCCAGTACGAAAACGAGGTGCGCTTGCTGACCAGCAGAAAAGATGCTCAGACCCCAGACAGTTCAGAGGACCAGGAACCTCCGGTGTTTGAGGCTTTCGATGTGAACCTTGATGCCCTGATCCAGAACATCTATGTGAACCCCAATGCAGGAGACCACCTCCCTGAAATCATTGCTGATCTGTGTCAGCACTACCACGGGGACATCCAGCTTCAGGACCGCATCCAGCCTTCTCGCTTTCTGTGGCAGCCAGAGTTCTGAGTGTGCGAGATTACACCAGTTCTGGCAGCAGCACGGTTTCTTTCAGGGGCAGGTGGATGGTGAAAGTGGAGCCTTTTCCCAGCCGGGAATCCACCCAGATTTCGCCTCCATGGGCTTTGATCAGCTCCTTGACGGTGTGCAGGCCCAGACCGGTGCCCTTGACCTCCTGAATGGCCGGATTGCTGCTGCGAAAGAAGCGCCCGAACAGGCGTTGCTGGTCTTCCGGGGACAGGCCCACACCATGGTCTTGCACGCTCAGCAGCACCTCCTCGTTGTGCACCACCAGTTTCACATTCACCTCGCTGGAAGGGCTGGAGTATTTCACGGCATTGGAAAGCAAATTCAGCAGGGCACGTGTGATGGCCCGGTCATCGACTTCCACGAACACCGTGCGGGGCAAATCCAGTTGCAGCACCATGTGTTTCTCGGTGAACAGGGGGGCTGCCACCGCAGCTGCGCGCCTGATCAGGGACGCCAGCTCCACTTCACGAATGTCCAGGATGGCAGCTTTGGACCGGGAGACCATCAGGAAGTCATCGATGAGGTCGGCAATGCGTCTGGCCTCTGAGAGCATGATGCCCAGAATTTCCTTCTGTTCTTCGCTGGCATCTGCTTCCATGAACTGGGCAAAACCCATGATGCTGGTGAGGGGACTGCGGAAGTCATGCACAATGGCTGCAGCGTGCTGGTCGTGCTGTTCCAGCAGGTGGGTGAAGTGGTTGGTGGGGGTCACATTGCCCACCAGGCCTCCTGAAACCACAGGCCGCAAAGTGAGCAGGCCATTCTCACTGAGGGCTTCATAGCTGGACTGACCTTGCAACACCCGCTCAATCCCTTCTGCAAGGTCAGGAAGGTCAAAATGCTGCCTGAGGGCCTGCAGGCTGGGCTGTTCTCCCAGCAAACGCAAAGCAGAGGGGTTTTGCAGGGTGATCTTGCCGTCTGCACCGGACAGAAACATCGGGCTGTCCACATTGTCCAGCAAAACCTGCAACCTGACCCGTTCCTGCGACAGTTTTTCCTCAATTTCCTGCAGCAGTTCCAGGCGTTTGAGGGGGCTGCCTGAGAAAGGTTTTTCACTCTGAAATTGCAAGCTCAGGCGTTTGAGCTGGGCATTGATGCCTTTTTGCACATCGGTGAAAGCAAAGACCAGACGCAGCAGCAAACCTCCCACCACCGCCAGCACCAGCGAGGTCAACGGGAACATCAGCCCTTCCTGGTGCAGCATCCCCTGGGCAAAAACCAGCACCGCCAGCAGCACCATCACCAGGAGGCCCCGCACCTGGGAACCCACCAGCAGCAACAAAATCAGGGCAGACACCACACCCAGAATCAGCGGGTGTGGTGCAGTGAAACCGCCCTGAATCAGGGTGTGCACTGCAGTGGCCTGGGCTTCCACGCCAGCAATGGGCAGCGGATTTCCCAGAAAACCCCGGGTGTACGGGCTCAGGAACTGGTCCCGCTCCACTCCTCCTGCAGTCACCCCAATCAGCACAATGCGGTTCTGTACATCTGCATAACGAAACTGACCCTGAACCACATCAGAAAAAGAGATCTGCAGGAAAGCCTGACCCGGAGGGGCATTGTACGAAAGGTACTGGGGGGTTTCGGAAAGCTCCACCCCATAACCTGCTTTGCGGGCCAGCTGGGCTGCAAAACTGGGCTGGCTGCTCTGGTCCGAGGCAAAAGTGTACTGGGTCTGGAAGGTGCGGGCAATGTTGCCCGAAGAGGTGTTCAGCAGGATGGCCCCATACTGGGCATTTTTCAGGTCGGGATGGCGGGGCACCCGTTCACCAAAAATCTCTGCATCGGCCAGCACCACGCCCTGCTGTTGCATGGCCTGCACAAATTCCTGGTCCTGACCTGAACGCTCCGGGAAAAGCACATCCAGCCCAATGGCAGAAGCCCCCGCCTGCTGCAGGTGATTCAGGGCCTGCACGTACATGTGGCGGTCCCAGTTGCTGATCCGCCCGTAAGCTGCCAGGGTTTTTTCATCGATGGCGACCACCACCACCGGCGTGCTGGCATACCGGGAGAGCAGGCGGGTCCACACATCCCAGAAGCTGTCATCGCTGGCCCGGAACAGCTGAAAGGCCTGCATCACCAGCAGCAGCAAGGCCAGAGGCAAAGTGCGCCAGAAATAAGGAAACCGCTGGAGCAAAGTCAGCAGGGGAAACTGTCCAGCAGGTCTCATATCCATTTATTTTGTCACAGACAGGCTTGCAAAAGTATGACCGCAGGTCATGCACAGCCTGCACAGGGTGTTGTACCATCGAGAAGATGTGTGCTGGCAGAACAGGCCACCTGACCCAACTGCTGCAGACCCCCTTGGAGGGCTGAAAAAAAGACCAGAAAGGGTCTGTTTCATGCAGTTTCTTCCCTCCAGAAAGCCTTTTTCATGTCTGAATCCCTGCCCATGAGACGCCTGAGCGTCGCCCCCATGATGGACTGGACCGACCGGCACGACCGGTTTTTCCTGCGCCTGATCAGCCAGCACACCCTGATGTACACCGAGATGGTCACCACCGGAGCCATCCTGTTCGGAGACCAGGACCGACACCTGTCTTTTCATTCCCAGGAGCACCCCATTGCGGTGCAACTGGGAGGGTCCAACCCTGAAGACCTCGCAAAAAGTGCAAAAATCTGCGAGCAGTACGGCTACGACGAGATCAACCTGAATGTGGGCTGCCCCAGCGACCGGGTGCAGAACGGTTTTTTCGGAGCCTGCCTGATGGCCAGACCCGAACTGGTCCGCGACTGTGTGCAGGCCATGCAGGAAGCTGTGTCCATTCCTGTGACCGTGAAACACCGCATTGGCATTGACGATCTGGACAGCTACGAACTGCTGACTGCCTTTATTGAAACGGTGCATGCAGGCGGCTGCAGCTCTTTTACGGTGCATGCCAGAAAAGCCTGGCTGTCTGGCCTGAGCCCCAAAGAGAACCGGGAAATTCCCCCCCTGCGTTACGACGTGGTGCACCAGCTCAAAAAGGATTTCCCAGAACTGGAAATCATCATCAACGGAGGCATTCTGGATTTGCAGGGCGCCCAGACCCAGTTGCAGCATGTGGATGGGGTGATGATCGGACGGGCTGCATACCAGAACCCCTACATGCTGGCCCTTGCAGACCAGCAGATCTTTGGAGACAGCAAACCGGCCCGAACCCGCCGGGAAATCCTGCTTGCCTTGCAGGAATATGCAGCAGCAGAAATGGAAAAAGGCGTGTACATCAGCAAAATCACCCGCCACATCCTGGGCCTGTTTCAGGGACAGCCCGGAGCCAGGGCCTTCAAACGTCACATCAGCGAACACTCCTTCAAGCCCGGAGCGGGTCTGGAAGTGCTGCAAAATGCCATCAAGCTGGTCCCAGATGTGGTGCTGGATGCGCGTCCTGTGCTGGGAAGTGTTGAAGTGCCTGCTCAGGGTTGAGGAAAGGCCGAGGGCAGAAGGCCCAAATCCTTTATGGCTATGGCTCTCGGCCTTTCTGCAAGCGCAGCTTCCCCCTTTCCGGTTAGAATCGCAGAACCATGACTTCCCGCGTGCAACTTCCCCTGGTGCTGACCCTCGGTGTGCTGGCCGTGTCCTGCGCTGCCGTCCTGATCCGCTTTGCTTCCAATGCCCACCCTGAACACACGCCTCTGTTCAGCCTGGTGGTGGCTGCAGGAAGGCTGACCCTGGCTTCTCTGGTGCTTTTGCCCTTTACGCTTCGTGGTCTGGGAAGGCAGAAATTGTCCCGAAGGGCCTGGGGGTTTACCCTGGCTTCCGGGGTGATGCTGGCCTTGCACTTCATGACCTGGATCACCTCGCTCAGTTACACCAGCATTGCATCCAGCACGGCCCTGGCCACCACCACGCCCGTTTGGGTGGCCCTGATTGCCTGGATTTTCCTGAAAACCCCGCCCAGCATGCAAACCCTGGCTGGCATCGGGGTGGCTTTGGCTGGAGGCGCACTGGTGGCTTTTGGACAGGACACCACCCTCACAGCCCCCAATCCCTTGCTGGGCAACATGCTGGCCCTGGTGGGGGCCATGTGTGCCGGAGCGTATTTCATGCTGGGAAGGCAGGCCCAGCATGAGGGGGTGCCCACCCAGCTTTATGCAGGACTGGCTTACGGTGCCGGAGCGCTGACCTTGCTGCCCCTTCCGGTGTTGACCGGAGTGGGATACCAGGCTCCACTGGAAGCCTATTTCTGGATTGCGATGCTGGCCCTGATTCCGCAACTCATCGGGCACACCAGTTTCAACTGGGCCATGAAGCGCATCGACCCCACCCTGGTGACCCTGCTGATTTTGCTGGAACCCATCGGGTCCAGCTTGCTGGCCATGCTGTTTTTCAAAGAATTTCCAGGTTCACAGGTGATTCTGGGGGGTGTGGTGCTCTTGCTGGGGGTGGCGGTGGCCAGTTATCCCACCCGTTCCAGAGCCCAGACCGCCTGAAGGTTCAGAATTTCAAAGGCAGCAATCTGGAGAACACCGAAACCAGCTCTGAGATGGATCCCAGCACCCAGTCTGGCTGGATGTCCCGGTGCTCCCACAGCCGCCCGTGGTGCAGCCATGCGGTTTTCATGCCCATCTGGGCAGCTCCGGCAATGTCTTCCAGCGGGTCTTCACCCACAAAAGTGCAGGCCCTGGCAGGCAAATTCAGGCGGTCCAGTGCCCGCTGGTAAATCTGCGGATGGGGTTTCTGGACCTGCTCACTTTCAGAAATCAGGATCACATCCATGTACTCGGCCAGGCGGGAAAAAGCGATTTTGGCCCGCTGGCTGAACACCGTGCCGTTGGTGATCAGGGCCAGTTTCAGGCCCATGGCCCGCAGTTCCAGCAGGGTGGTGTAGGTGCCGGGGTACAGCACCGGAGTCTGCCACGCATAACGTGCAAAATCTTCTTTCAGCACCTCGATGGACACACCAGGCAGAAATTTTTGCTGCAGGGTTTCAAAGAGCAGTTGTTGCTGGCCCTCCTGATTCAATTGGTAATAACAGTCTGTATAAGCACTTCTGGAGGTTTCTGGGACCCCCAGGCGCAGCAGATGGCCTGCCAGAAATTGCTCCACGGTGTTGCTGTGGTCCAGCAGGGTTCCATCCAGGTTAAAAAGGGCAGCTCGGGTCATTGACAACATTGTGACAGAATCTGTACCTTTTTCTGCCACGTGGTTTAAGCAAGCCTGACCATCAAAAAACTCCCCCGAAGGGGAGGGGCCAGAAGGACGGTTTTTAAACACCTCCTTCAAGAATTTGTCCTTCTGGAGATGTGTTTATTATTGCTCCAGACCTTTGAATGCACATGCGTCTTTTGGAGGAGCCTGTCTTAGGCCAACAGGCGTAGCCTCTGGCTCAGACTTTGCCTGAAACTGCAAGGGCCACGGAATCCAGACCCACCAGGCAAAACCCATCCAGAAACAGAAAGCAAAACCATGCTTCCAGTGTGCAAAATCCAGGATTTTTGCAACAGCAGCAATCCAAAGCAAAATCCCACGGTTTCCTTGACATCAAAGGTAGAATGCCAGCATGAGCCTTCTGGACGAAACCAACCAGCGGATCCTGACCCTGTTGCAGCAAAATGCCCGCCTGACCCATGCCCAGATGGCCCGGGAGGTGGGCCTCACTGCACCCAGTGTGGCCGAACGCATTCGCAAGCTGGAAGATGCAGGCATCATTGAAAACTACACCGCCACCATCAACCCCCAGAAACTGGGGTACACCCTCAAAGCCTTCATTCACCTGACCTGCCCGGCCACCCGCTACAAAGCCGTGCAGGAGTGGGCGCAGCACAAAAAAGAAATCCGCGAAATCTACCATGTGCTGGGTCAGGTCTCCCTGATGCTGGACATCCAGACCCGTTCCATTGAAGACCTGGAAACCCTGGTGCAGCAACTCAGCACTTTTGGAACCACCGAAACCACGCTGGTGTTTTCCACCTTGCTGCACCAGAACAGCTGGTGAAAGTGTTTTGATGCAAAAAAATCAACGCAAAAAAACACCGCAGCTTGCTCAAGGCTGCGGTTTCTTAAAGGAGGAAGGTCAAGTTTGTACGCCCTTTCAGTGTAGAAGCTCTGGCTGTTTTTGCCCTCATGGATCTGGCTTAAGCCGCATGGCGTACAAAGAAAAAACCAGCCCCTGAAGGCTGGCATTTTTGGCTGGGGTACATGGATTCGAACCATGACCGACGGTTCCAAAGACCGTTGTCCTGCCGTTAGACGATACCCCAGTACCGAAGAGTTCCTACAGGACGCGTAGAAGTATATCGTGAGTTCTGGAATCCGTCAAGCCCCCCTGCCCTGGAGCAAAAAGACGGGCAGGAGGCAAAACACTCAGGGAACAATCTTCGTGCCGCTCTGCCCGAAGACCGCCTCCACCAGCACATCAGCACGCATCCCAGAGCTGATGGTGGCACTTGGAGCGCCTTTGTCCAGGGCGTGCAGGGCTGCCTCCACTTTGGGGATCATGCCCCCGGCAATCCAGCCGTCCTGAATGCCTTTCTCGATGTCTGCACGGGTCAGTTGTGGGGCAAGGCTGGCCGGGTCGGGGTAATTGGTGTACACGCCGTCCACATCGGTGAGGTAGAGGATGGGGGCGTTTAAAGCTCCAGCAACGGCCCCGGCGGCCCAGTCTGCATTCACATTGAGGGCTTCGCCGTTTTCATCGATGCCCACACAGGCGATCACCGGGGTGATGCCTGCACCCAGCAGTTTGCGCAGCAGATCGGTGTTGACGGTGTTGATGCGTCCAGCCCGGCCCAGGTCCTCTGCGATGGTCTGACCGACCAGCAATTCCATGTCCCGGCCACTGAGGCCAATGGCATTTTCGAGGTCCTGGGAGAGCTCCTTGGACAGGCGGGTGAGGGCCTGCTCGGTGACATCCATGATTTCTGGGGTGGTGACGCGCAAACCCCGTTTGAATTCACTGGTGATGTTGCGGGCCTGCAGGTTCTGTTCGATCACAGGCCCACCCCCGTGCACAATCACCACGTCCAGATGGGAGCGCAGGGTGCTGATTTCCTGGGTGATGGCCCGTCTGAGTTCCAGCGATTTCATGGCGTTCCCGCCATATTTGATGACAATCATGGTTTGATGTCTCCTGTGGGATGGGGGTTCAGTTGTTTGTTGCAAGCTTGTTTTAACCTGGCTTAAGCAGTCACTTCCAGTGGTTTGGCGTACCATTCCATGATGGGACGGGCGTCTATGGCAAAAGTGTACCCCAGGTTTTTCCAGAACCGCACGGCCTGCGGGTTCTGACCATACACGCTGGCCAGAATGCGTTTGGCGCGGGTGCTGGTTTTCAGCTGGGCTTCCAGGGTGCGCACAGCATCCCGACCATAGCCCTTGCTCTGGTTCTTTTCGGTGAGCAGAAGCAAATTGATGGTGACATCGCCAGCCTGTGGGTAATCCATCTTGTAATCCAGATACCCCAGTTCCTGTTCGCCATTGCATAAAAAGACAAGGGTTCGTCTGGGGTCCAGCGCTGCCAGGTACACTTCCCGTTCCACCTCGGTGAGGTTGGGGATGTGGGTGCCGATCAGACCAAAATAATGCGGAGAAGCCAGATAAAGTTGATGGACACGCTCTGCGTCCTGGGGAGTGACTTCTCTAAATGTCAGCACATGGACCTCCTACCGCTCTTACAGTATATGACCATTTGTTCATGCCCGTTCCCGCTTGCTTAGTTGCCGGGTGGCGCTCTGGGGGTGAGGCTGCAGATGAATTTGCAGCCCTGCCTGCTGGATTTGCTGCGTCGGTTGCTGCACACAGAAAGCTGGACAGACCCACAATCCCCTCTCACCTGCCTGTGTCATGGTGGAACAGATGGATGTTCTGACCCCCGACACGGCAACCCAAAGCATGGCAACAAAAACTTCCAGTGGTCTGCATTTTTATGCAGACCGCCTGAAGCTGTCTCGGGGAATGCTGGCTCCAATGGCAGGATACACGGACGCACCTTTCCGAAAACTTGCAAGGTCCTGCGGGGCTGCCTGGGCCGTCAGTGAAATGATGAGCGCCCAGGGGGTCCTGGAGGGCGGAGAGCGCACCCTTGAACTGGGAAAACCCTATCCAGGAGAAGAAGGTCTGGTGCTGCAGCTCTTTGGTGCTGACCCTGAAGTGCTGTCAGATGCTTCCCGGATCATCGAACAGGATTATGCCCCTGCAGCCCTTGACCTGAACATGGGTTGCCCGGTCCCCAAGATGAAAGGCAGGGGAGGGGCCTGCCTTTTGCAAACCCCGGAAGTGGCTTTCTCGCTGGTGTCTGCCATGAAAAAAGCCACCACCCTGCCCATCAGTGCCAAGATGCGCATCGGCTGGGACAGCAACCACGCGCTGGAAATTGCACTGGGCTTGCAGGAAGCAGGAGCAGATTTGATCGCCGTGCATGGCCGCACCAGTGCCCAGCGTTACGAGGGCCATGCAGACTGGGACACGGTGGCAGAGGTGGCCCACACCCTGCAAATTCCTGTGATTGGTTCGGGCGACGTGAAGACCGCGCAGGAGTTTCAGGAACGCCTGCAACTCGGTGTGGCCGGGGTGATGGTGGGCCGGGGTGCTGTGGGAAACCCCTGGATTTTCTCGCTGGTGCAGGGAAAAGCAGAGCCCACCTTGCAGGAAAGATGCCAGTTCGCCATTCAGCATGCCGAACTCAATGCCCTCTGGTATGGAGAGCACACAGGCATCCGGCAGCTCAGAAAAGTGCTCTGGCAGTATTTTCCCCACCATCCAGAGTTGAAACCCGCCTTGCAACAGGTCGGCACTGTGGAGGATGTGAAGGGGGTGCTGGGTGGGCTGGGTGGCTTCGAGATTGCGAAGGGAAATTGAGGGCAGTCGAGGGCTGAGTGCCGAGAGCCGAGTGCAAAGAGCAAAGGGCTTCCTGGCTATTGTCGGAAAGTCATCATGAAAAGTTTGATGCTCAGAAAAAGCCTGCTGAAAAAAGATTTCTTTCCCAGAAACCCTCTCGAAACACCTGACAATCCAGTTTTTTTGCCCTCGGCCCTGGGCTCTCGGCAAAGGGCGAGGCCCCAACAAGGCCCCTCCAAGCACCTCTTTAAACTCACACCTGATAAATCTGAATGTAATTCCCGCAGGTGTCATCCAGAACAGCAATGACCGGACCACCCGTGTGGGTGGGTGGCAGTTTGAATGTGACCCCTTGCTGCACCAGACGCTGGTGTTCGGCTTCAATGTCTGAAACGGCAAATGCAGTGGCAGGAATGCCCTGATCAAAGAGGGCCTTCTGATAGGTGGCACCCGCAGGGTTGAAATTGGGTTCCAGCACCAGTTGAATGTCCTGGGGTCCTTCGGGGGAGACCACAGTCAGCCAGCGGGCCTCTCCCATGGGAAGGTCCATGTGTTTCACGAAGCCCAGGATATGGGTGTAGAACTGCAGGGCTTTTTCCTGATCGCTGACCAGCACACTGCTCAGTTGGATTTTCATGGGTGCTCCTTTTTATGCTTTCAACATAAATCATATGCCAGAATTGTCAGATGTTCAATCCGGGTTTGAGGTTTGAGGGACAGGTCCCACATAACTGGCCCTGGGGCGGATCAGCCGCGCATCCTGGGATTGCTCCAGGGCATGGGCAATCCAGCCTGTGGTGCGTCCCAGTGCAAACAATGCCAGCCCTGCCTGAACAGGATGGCCCAGATGGCGGGCCAGCAAGGCAAGGGCCCAGTCGATGGTGGGGTGCCCATCGAACTCCTGGTGCATCAGGGGCAACAACTCCTGCATGACCGTTTGCAGGGCCGGGTCCAGGAGGTGCTGCTGCAGCTGTTCCAGCATGAATTTGCCTCTGGGATCTCCTGATGGATAAAGGGGTTGCTGAAATCCAGGAATGCTTTCTCCTCTTAAAAGGGTGTGCTGCACGGATTGCCTGGTACCGTCCCTCAGGCAATCCTGCAAAAAGCGGTCCACCCTGGGCACCATTCCTCCATGTTTGCGGCCCTGCAAAGAAGACAGACCTGTGATGATGGAGGCATACAGATCCGTCCCTGCAGACACCGCACAGCGCACGGTGAACGCAGAGATGTTCAGTTCGTGCTCTGCACACAGGACCAGGGCCTGATTGATCAGGAGAGCAGTGTCCTGTTTTCCAGTCCAGAACAGGCTGAGTTGTTCTGCCATGCTGCCTTCAGAAGCTTGCCCTGTGGTGGCCCAGCCAAGGACAGCCAGAATGTTGCGGCCTGTTTTCAGCAAACTGGCAGGTTTCAGGTCCAGAGCGCTCAGATCCTGACTCTGGGCATGCAGCAGCACCCCCTGGTACCTGCTCAGGATGGGCAGTTTTTTAAACTGTTCCAGCAGGCCATCTTCCATCAGGAGAGGCCGAATTGCGGGGAACGGAGTGAAATCACCTGTCCACAGCAACGCAGCCACTTCTTCAAAAGAGCGGGTGGCTGCCAGTCCGGTGGCCTCCATGCCCCGGTAAAACAATTTCCCTTGCTCGATCAGGGAAATGCTGGTGTCCAGCACGGGACTGCCCCAGTGCAAAGCGCTTTTGACCACCTCGGCAGGATTTTTGCGCTGTTCCTTGTGTTGCAGCAGGGCATCAAGGTCCTCTTTCAGGTAGCGCTTTTCGCGGGTTTTGCTGGACTGCTCCACAGAGCGGATCATCCCTCTGGAAACATAACTGTAGAGGGTGGCCCTGGAAATTCCAAGCAGCTGGGCGGCTTCTTCTGCACTGAGGGTGCTGGACATGCCCAGAGTATACGGCAAAACACATTGATTGATGAATCAAGATTGACAATATAAATCAACAGATCTAGTTTAAGGCATGACCACACCTGAAGCTTCTCCCGAATACTTCCCGGAAACTTTTCCGCAGGACAGCTTCCCGCAATACCGCTGGACAGCTCCACCCAGCAACCTGCCTGCCCAGGTCTGGACCACCGAAACCACCCACCGGGACGGACAGCAAGGCGGGTTGCCGCTCAACCCCCAGCAAGGCCTGAAGATTTATGACCTGATGTGCCAGTTCACCGGGCAGAGTGGGGCCATCCGTCAGGCCGAATTCTTTGTGTACAGAGATGCAGATTTGCAGATGCTGCAGGGTGCACTGGAAAGGCACCAGGGTGGCGCACCCATCGAACCCACCACCTGGATCCGGGCCAGCAGAAAAGACGTGGGCCTGGTCCAGTCCCTGGGCATCCAGGAAACCGGGATGCTGGCCTCCATCTCGGATTACCACACCTTTCACAAGTTCACGCCCGGAGGCCGATCCCAGGCTGCCCGGACCTACCTGGAAGCCGTGGAAATGGTCCTAGACGCAGGCATCCGCCCCAGACTCCATCTGGAAGATGCCACCCGTGCAGACCTCTCCTTCATGCTGGAATTCATTGGCCAGGTGCAGGAATTGGCCAGCCGTTACCAGATTCAGCCAAAATTCCGGGTGTGTGACACCATGGGATTGGGTTTGCCTCTGGAAAATGTGCAGGCCCCCAGATCCGTGCCAGCCCTCATCAAAGCCATGCGTGGCCTGGGACTTGAGGCAGAACAGCTGGAATTTCATCCCCACAACGACACCCATCTGGCGGTGGCAAATTCCCTTGCAGCATTGATGGCCGGATGTGCAGCCATCAACGGAACCTTGCTGGGCAAGGGAGAACGCACCGGAAATGCCCCGCTGGAAGGCATCCTGTTGCACCTCATCGGGATGGGGTGCTTTCAGGAAAAACCCGATTTCACAGCCCTCAATGCCCTGGTGGATTTTTATGCCGCCATGGGCCAGGAGTTGCCCGCCAAATACCCCCTGTATGGCAAAGATGCCCACCGCACCCGTGCAGGCATCCACGCAGATGGCCTCAACAAATTCTGGTGGATGTACGCTCCGTTTGATGTTCCCAAACTCCTGGGTCGCCCTCTGGAAGTCTCCATCACCAAAGAGTCAGGCCTTGCAGGACTGATTTTTGTGGTCAAACAGCACCTCGGGATGGAACTTTCCAAAACCGATCCTGCCCTCTTGAAACTGGCCGCATGGGTGGATCAGGAATTTGCTGCAGGCCGCCAGACTGCCATTGAATGGGAAGAAATCGAGGGAAGGCTGGACCACAAAGTGGGGGTTTGAGGAGGTTCAGGAACCTGCCATCATGGGGGCATGGATGCAGAACTTGACCAGAAACTTCGGGCAGCAGATGCAAAATCCAACTTACAGGATTGGGAATATCCTCTGGGTTTTGACCTGGAAGCGTACAAATGTTTGCTGGACAAAATCAAAAAATGTGCTGCTGAAATTGAAACCTCTCTGGGTCTGACTGTAGATGTTCACCATGGACAGGATTCTACTTTTGCTGCTGAGATCCTTCTGGCAATGGGTGCCTGGAAATATGGAATGCGGTTTTCCTGTTTTGATCATTTGTTTACCACGTGGGGCTGGCAGCCTCAGGAAAGCCACACCCTGTTTGATCCTCAGCCTTCTGAAACCCTGAAATTCGCCATTCAAATTGCGCAGGATCATGGATTCTTTTATGTGGAAGAGACAAGTCTTCAAAATGCCATATATGACGGAGTTTTACCCATTCCAGAAGGTTACCGTTTTACATGGTGGGACCGATTTTTTGATTATTTGTAAACGTGCATGACCCGTAAACCTGAATCCAGACAGCTGTTAAACTGCCTGTTATGGCATTTGAAGTGCATGGTCAGAAAGTCCGTTTCCTGCCTCCAGTGGGTGCTGTGGCCCTCACCGGAGATTTCAACGATTGGCACCGCAGTGCGCCTGTGCCCCTGGATGCCCCGTACATTGAGCTGGAATTGCCCAGAAACAGCTGGGTGGAGTACGCCTGGATCGGGGAGGACGGCAAGCCTTTTGCCGACCCCGACAACCCCCAGAAAAGCCTGAACCCCTGGTGGAATTACCCCAGGGCCATTCAACTGGGCACCTACGAGCTTCACCGGGTCCTGAAACTGATGAACAGCAAGAAAGACGTGCCAAAAGGCGAGGTGCACCGGCACACCTGGGAAGGCACGGTGTTTTTGGGAACCCGCAGGGCTTACGTGTACACCCCTCCTGGCTACGATGCCAGCCAGAAATACCCGGTGTTTTACGTGCAGGATGGGGTGGCATTTTTCAGAACCGGAAGGCTGGGAGAAATTGCGGACCTCCTGATTGCAGAGCAGAAAATTCAGCCTGCAGTGTTCGTGTTTCTGGAACCCAATGACCGCACCATTGAGTATTACCTGAACGATGATTACTACACTTTCCTCAGCACTGAAGTTTTCCCCCTGATTGAATCCACGTATTCTGTCAGGACCGATGCAGAGGGACGCGGCATGTGGGGGGCCTCTCTGGGGGGCCTGATCAGCCTGTACACCACCAGCAAGCACCCGGAGGTGTTCCAGCATGTGGTCACCCACTCGGGAGCCTTCCTGGCCGAACCTGGACGTGAGGACTTCGATGCCTACGAGGCCCACCCCTGGTTGCTGGACCACCTGAAAGAACATCCACCCCTGCATTTAAGGATCTCCATGGACACTGGAACCATCGAATGGCTCTGCAGTGTGAACCGCAAGATGGCCGCCCTGATGCAGGACCTCAAGGTTCCCCACCAGTACCGCGAGTACCACAGTGGGCACAACTGGGTGACCTGGAGGAATGCCATCCCGGAAGCCATGCTGTACATTCTGGGGGTGTAAGTGGCCCTGTCAGAAGTGCTGGAGGGCTTCAGGTCGGTCTTTGAAGGAGACCGGCCTGCTTTGCTGCTCACCGCCACGGTCATGACCCTGAAAGTCAGCCTGAGTGCACTGGGGGTGGGTCTGGTGTTCGGACTGTTGATTGCGGTGTCTGAACTCTGGCGTCTCCCGGTGCTGTCCCAGCTGGGCAGGCTGTACGTGACTTTTGTGCGGGGCATTCCATTGATTGTGCAACTGGGTGTGGTGTACTACGGGCTTCCCACCCTGGGCATTTTTCTGGATGCTTTTCCGGCAGCTGTGCTGGCTCTGGGGCTTTATTCTGCGGCTTATGTTTCGGAGATCATCCGGGGAGGGCTGCAGAGCATTCCCAGAGGCCAGATCGAGGCATCCAGAAGTCTGGGCCTCAGCAACCTGCAAACCCTGCAGTCCATCATTCTGCCCCAGGCGATGATGTTCATTTTGCCTGCGCTGGGCAACGAATTCATCTCCCTGATTCTGGGCAGCAGTCTGGCCAGTGCCGTCACCATCACGGAACTGTTCCGGCAGGGAAGCCTGATCATCGGGGCCACTTACCGCCAGTTCGAGACTTACGCGGTTCTGGCTGTGGTGTATTTTGTGCTCACCTTCCTGCTGACCCGCATCCTGAACTTTCTGGAACAGAAATACACCCGGGGTGTGCTGGCCGAAAACCAGGACCGCCGGGTGATTTGAATAGGTATTCCAGGGCTGGGGCAAACAGGATCAATCCGCAGTCACCTGGGCACCCAGAGCAGGTGCAGGTTCAACGGCCAGACGCTGAAAACGCATGATTCTGGGCACGGCAGCCAGGGCCACCAGAACCAGTGCAAAGTAGCGCAGGAATTCCCCGATGCCACTGTGTTCCATGTCGTCACTCAGCACCACTTTGGGGCCGATGTACACGATGGCCACCAGCAGCAGACCCACCAGAGCGGTTGCCAGCTTGTGACCTGCTGTTCGGGGGACATGGTATTTGCCACTGCAGATCAGTGAGCCTGCCAGCACCGCAATGCTGAGCGCCAGATCGGGCAGCAGGTAAGCCAGCACCAGACCGATCACCCCGGTCAGAACGCGGGCCAGCATGTTCAGCCCTGGAACCTGCACAAAGGCAGCGGTCATCACGAACAAGGCACCCAGAATCAGACCACCCATCACATCTGCGGGGAAATGCACCCCCAGCACAATGCGGGACAGCCCGATGAGCACCACCAGCACAGAGGCCAGCACCCAGAACCAGCTTTTTCTGACCTGGGCGGCGGCAATCCACCACAAAGTGGCGCTCATCTGGGCATGCCCACTGGGGAAGCCCGGTCCGGTGCCGGTTTTCATGGCAGCTTCACTGGCAATGCCTGCTTTGAGGTCGTAAGGCCGCTGGGTGCCCAGGCTGTCCTTGATCACGGTGTTGACCAGCAGGCTGAGTCCGAACCACACCCCCAGTTGCCTTCCGCCAGCAGGGCTGACCAGCCAGTAATACAAAGCCAGCAGCGCGATAAAAGCCATGTCATTGCCCAGTTGGGTGATGTACAGCCAGAAAGGTCCCAGCCCTCCAAAGAGGTGCTGCAGTTGTTCAATCAGTTGCATGCCTCACATTTTACCGATTTCCAGACGCGGAACGCTTTTTCATTTAGACCCATTGCCTTACGGGTACAGCTCTGCAGGCAGCACTTCAGGTGAGGGCACCACCACGGCTGGATACTGGTCCCGGATGGCCCGGGCAATGCCGTAAGCAATGCGGTGCAGGTGATCATTGTTCCTGAGGTTTTCACTGTCCAGCAGGTGACTGGTGAAGCCCACCTCCACCAGAGCAGAGGGCACGTAAGCTTCCTTGATCACCACAAAAGGGGCCCGTTTGACGCCACGGGAAGTGTGGCCTGTGGTTTCGATCACCCTTGCCTGCAGGGCTTCTGCGAAAAGGCGACTCTGGGGGGTGTAATACCAGGTTTCGATGCCTGCTCCGTTGCCTGCGGTGTCGCTGTTCACATGAATGCTGACCAGGTACTGCTGGGGATAACGGCCCATGGCAGCACGGGCTTTCAGGTCCCGGTCTTTGTTGGGGCTGAGGTCCACATCGCCATCACGGGTCAGGGTCACCAGGGCTCCAGCCTGACTCAGGTAATCCCGCACCAGACGAGCAATGGTCAGGGTGACCTCTTTCTCGATGACCCCTCCGGTGGCTCCAGGGTCGCTGCCTCCATGACCGGGGTCCAGCACGATCTGGCTGTTGGGTGGAAAAACCGGAAGTTGCTGGGGCAGAAAAGGGTCAATCCTCAACATGCCTGGGGAGAAATCCAGCACCAGACGAAGCTGGGTGCTGTCTGCGCTGGGAGGAAGGGGCAGAAACTTCAGTCCGTGCTGATCTGAGACTGGAAAAGGGGTTTTGAAGCGCACAGTGACACCGAGAGGATCCGCCACATAAGACCAGGACTGCACATCCTCCAGGTTGATGGTGCCAGAGAGGGCATCGGCAATCAGGCCGTTCAGGCGGATTTGCACCCCATCGGGCAGGTAGGTGATCAGGTAAGGGGTTTCTGGAGGAAGGTCCAGAACCACCCGGGTGAAACCTTCGCGTTTGGCGTAGCGCGGAGCGGCCAGAAGACTCTGGGCAAGGGTGCTGGTGAGAACGAGAGGAGCCAGTAAAGCCGTGAAAAAACGCGCAAGGTGGTGCACCTCTTCGTAGTACCTTAAATGCATGCGCCACCGCAACTGGGATTTGTTTCATGAAGCTCCAATCGAAAAGTACAGGGTTCTCGCCACCCGGGAAATCCACCCCAGACCCCGCAGGATTCTGGTGGATCAGGTGGAAACCCCCAGTGGGATGCAATTTGAGTATGTCTACCGCCCGCGGGGAGGGGCAGCCGTGTTCATTTTGCCCATCACTGAAGATGGACAGGTTGCCCTGATTGAACAGTACCGCCACCCGTTGCGCCGGGTGATCACCGAAGTGCCCGCTGGGAGCGTGGAACCCGGCGAAGACATCCTGAAATGTGCCCAGCGGGAACTGCTGGAGGAAGTCGGAGGAGAGGCCACAGAATGGCACCCATTGCCTGCTTTCTACCCTCAACCCGCTTTCAGTGGTGCAGTTTTTTATCCTTTTGTCGCGCTGGGGGTGACACTTGGTGAACCTCAATTAGAAGAAAGTGAGCTTTTGACCCTCAAATTGACCCCTATAAGCGAGGTTTACCGGATGCTGGAAGCCGGAGAAATTCTGGACGGCAACTCTGTGATCGCGCTTTATCAGGCCCGGTCTTTGCTGAAAGAGAAGGGTTTGCTGTAGATCAAGCGGTCAGCCTTCCGCTTTCTGCCTTCAGCCATCAACCCTCGGCAATCCGTTATGCTGACTTGTCATGGCCCTGTTCACCACCCTCAAACACCCCACAGAGCACCAGGAACAAGTCAAAGGTTCAGATTTTCTGGTGTACGCTTCACGTGCAGATGCACCAGAAGAGGCCCTGGCTTTTGTGCAGGGCATTCGGACAAAGCATCCGGAAGCCACGCATGTCTGCTGGGCTTACAGAATTGAGCAGAATTACCGTTTCAATGACGATGGGGAACCTGGAGGCACCGCAGGACAGCCTATCCTCAGGGCCATTGAAGGGCAAGGGCTGGATCACACGGTGGTTGCTGTGGTGCGCTATTACGGGGGCACCAAACTGGGGGCAGGAGGTCTGGTGCGGGCATATGGGGGCTCTGCTGCAGAAGCCCTGAGGACCGCTGCAAAGCACCAGGAACTGCCCAGAATAGACCTCACCATTCAGGTGCCTTTTGAACTCACCAGTGTGCTTTACCGACTGCTGGAGAACCACACCCTTTTTGACCGCTCTGAGGAATACACTGAGCAGGGTCTGACCTTTCAGCTCAGTCTTCTTGCCGATGAGCTGGAACAGCTCCAGCAGCAAGTTCAGGACGCCACCAGAGGGCAGGGAAAAGTCTTGCTTGACTCATGAAGCAAGCATGAGTCCAACCATGAAGAAAGCAGGGGGCTTTAGGATTTGTTAAAAACCCTCATCTTTGCTTGCTGATTGTTCCAGACATGACTTTTGAATTGTGAAAAATGCTAAGGAAGCCATGGGGTTTAATTTTTCTTTATGCCTGCATCATGGCTCCTGCTTAGCGTGATGGGCAGATGAACTTGCATTTCATCACGAAGAAAGCGGGGAAAAAGCATGCGTAAAAGGTTGATTTTAACTGCCGCCATTGTTCTCAGTGCACCCATTGCCTTTGCACAGACCACCGACACCACTGCCGTCACACCCACCCTCTCTGACGTTCCAGCTGGACACTGGGCAGAAGAAGCCGTGAAATATGCGGTGGAAAACGGTCTGGTGGAAGGTTTCCCGGATGGCACCTTCCGCGGAGGCGAAAACCTCACCCGTTACCAGATGGCCCTGATTCTGTACCGCCTGATCAACAGCCCCAGCATCAAACAGGTGGATGACGATGGCCTCACCCTGATCCAGAACGCCGTGAGTGAACTGAGCGGTGAATTTGAACAGATTCAGGCCGATCTGGAAGCCAATGCAGAAGCCGATGCCGACCGCGATGCTCGCATTGACGATCTGGAAGCCCAGATTGATGAACTGATTGCCCAATTGGATGCCACCCAGCAGCAGCTTGCCGCCACCCAGGAGCAACTGGCCACCATTCAGGCCACCCCTGGCCCACAAGGTCCAGCGGGACCAGCCGGGCCTGCAGGTCCTCAGGGACCACAGGGTGAAACTGGAGCTCAGGGTCCTGCTGGAGAAGCAGGAGCCACCGGTCCTCAGGGACCGCAGGGTGAAACTGGAGCTCAGGGTCCTGCTGGAGAAGCAGGAGCCACCGGTCCTCAGGGACCGCAGGGCGAGACTGGAGCTCAGGGTCCTGCTGGAGAAGCAGGAGCCACCGGTCCTCAGGGACCGCAGGGCGAGACTGGAGCTCAGGGTCCCGCTGGTCCTGCGGGCCTACAGGGACCTCAAGGTGAAACTGGACCTCAGGGACCTGCTGGTTCTGCAGGCCCACAGGGTGAACCCGGTGTCAGTGCTGTTGTCCCCACCACACCTGACACTGCCACAAACACCACCACAACCACCACACCCACCACACCCACTGTGGACATTGCACCCACCACGCCGGACACCGCCACTCCTGTGGCTGTACCAGACCCCACCACCAGCACAGACCAGAGCAGCGATTTCACAGCAACAGCTCCGGTTTATCAGCCCAGATTCTATGTGTCTCTGAACGGTGTTGCTGGCCTGACCGACAACAGTGCTTTCACAGACCGCCTGGAATTCGGAGCCAACATCGGGGTGAACCGGGTGCTGGGCAACGCTGGATTGCGTCTGGGGGCTTCTTACCGTCCCAGCAACAGCGCCCTGGACATCAACGCCAACCTGATCATGGATTTTGGCAATGGGGGCCGCTTCAGCCCTTACGTGGGTGTGGGAGCAGGCTGGAAGCAGGGTCCTTTGCAGAACGGTTCCGGTTCTGGATCTGATTTCTACATTGGAGGGCTGCTGGGTGCCAACTTCAACCTCACAGACCGCATTGCGCTGTTCGGTGAATTGGATCCCCAGTACAACCTGACCCTCAACACCACCGATGCCACCAACAACCTGGGCGTGAAATCCCGCATTGGTGTGAAGTTCAGCTTCTGAGCCCATCTTTCTGATGCAACACTGACTTCAACACTGGGCCCAACGCAAATCAAACACGATGCAGCAGGAAACCCTGCTGCATTTTTGGTTTTTCTGAGATTCTGGGAAAAGGTTTTGCATGGGACAATGCAAAACAGACTGGTACAATGTGCTGGTGTTAGAGGTGTTAGAGGTGTTAGATCTGTACCATGACTCTTTTTACAGGTTTGTGCAGGTGGAAGATCCACAGCAACTGGCTTCTGAGCTGCAAGACCTGTGTGTTCAATCGCAACTGCTGGGCAGCATTCTGGTGGCTTCTGAGGGCATCAATGGCATGCTGGCAGGGACCCAGGGGAATCTGGATGCCTTCTGGAACACCTTGCATGCCGACCCCCGTTTTGCAGGCCTGCAGGCCAAGCGTTCCCCCTCCAGCGAGATGCCTTTCAAGCGCCTGAAAATCAAAGTGAAGCCTGAACTGGTTCCTCTGGGCATTGAGGGAGTGGATGCCAGCAGCAAGACCGGTGTGCAGGTGCCCCCAGACCAGTGGCTGAACCTGATCCAGCAGCAAGATGTGGTTTTGCTGGACAACCGCAACGATTTCGAGGCCCGCATTGGGACCTTTGAAGGGGCCATCAATCCGGGGGTCAAAAAGTTCCGGGATTTTGCAAAGTATGTGCTGGACCACCAGAAAGAGTGGGAAGGCAAACGCATCGCCATGTTCTGCACCGGGGGCATCCGCTGTGAGAAAGCCAGCGCCTGGATGCTGGACCTGGGCATGGAGGTGTACCAGCTTGAGGGGGGCATCATGAATTACTTCCTGACTGGCCCTGAGCAGCACGACGGCTGGACCGGGGAATGCTTCGTTTTTGACCACCGGGTCACCCTTGATGGTGGCCTGGAAGAAAGCGACCTGTCTTTTCAGGATGTCAACACCCAGTTTGGCGATGGGGTCAAAAGCTGACCATCCAGAGAAAACCAGCTGCCAATTTTGCTGACAGCAGAAATCAGGGGTTATCATGTAAAGCATGTCCACCGCTGATTTTGATGTTTTATGGAACTTTTCGGATCCTGCAACCACAGAACAGAAATTTCTGGCCCTGGTCCCAGACTTGCAAACCCGGCCTGAGGCCTTGCTGGAACTGCAGACCCAGCTGGCCCGCACCCACAGCCTCAGAAAACAGTTTGAGCAGGCCCACCAGATTCTGGATGGATTGCAAGCCCATCTGGATCAGGTTTCACCTCGTGTGAAGGTGCGGTATTTGCTGGAGCGGGGCAGAACCTGGAATTCTGCGGGTGAAAGAGAACAGGCCAGCCTGTGTTTTCAGCAGGCTTTTGAGCTGGCAGATCAGGCTGGCTTGCAAGGGTTTGCTGCAGATGCCCTGCACATGCTGGCGATCAGCAAGCCCGATCAGGCCATTTCTCTCAACCATCAGGCCCTGGATTACATTGTTGCTTCAGTTGATCCTGCTGCGAAAAAATGGGAAGGCAGCCTGCTCAACAACCTGGGCTGGTCGTATTTTGCTGACAGGAGATTTGAAGAAGCCCTGGAAACCTTCCAGAAAGCCCTGCAGTTCAGAGAGGCACAGGGTCAGAAAGAACCCATTCGCATTGCCTGGTGGTGCATTGCGCGGGTTTTGCGTGAACTGGGCCATCGGGATGCAGCACTGGAAATCCAATTGCGCCTGAAAGCAGAGCTGGAGGCTGCAGGTTCTCAGGATCCCTACGTGGATGAAGAACTGGTCCTGCTGAAGTGATGCTTCAACCCTAACTCCTCTCCTGCTTGCAGGAGAGGAGCGCAGCGGGTGAGGTTCAAGCTTTCTCAGCAGGTGAGGCAGTTTAAAGGTCTTTTGCCAGCCACTTCACCGCATTTCTGGCGAGGTTGGCATTGGAGAGGTTCACCCAGTTGTTGTACTGCCCGTTGCTGCCGTTGGAGAGGGTGTTGTCCTCGAAGGTGCTGGAGTCTCCCCAGGCCACCACGCGCCCGGAGCCGTAACTGCTGGTGGCGAGGTAGGTTTTGCCGTTGGCTCCCATCAGGCTCTGACCAGAGGTGACATCCACACTGGTTCCGACATACACGCCTGCGCTGGTCACATTGTCTGTGCTGCTCGAGGTGCTGCCCTGAATGATGGGGTGGGTGCTGGTCAGGGGGGTGGCGGTGTACACGGGGTCGCTGTAACTGCTGTTGAAGCTGAATTTGATTTTGAACTGGTACTGGCTGTCCAGGCTCCACTTGTAGGTGCTGGTGACCCCCGTGGGGGTGCTTCCATCCCAGCCATTGAAGACTTCAGGGGAGTCCCAGCCGTTGTTGTTGCGGTCGCTGATGCGGTGGTCTGCGATCATGAAGAGGCCCATGCCGCCGTTCATGGCGCTCAATATGGTGTCTCTTTCAGACAGAGAAAAGGGGTTCTGGGGCTCAGGAATGACCAGCACGCTTGCTCCTACCAGTGTGCTGCTGGTCACGGAGGTGATGGTGCGCACCGTGTACCCCAGGCTGCGCAGGCTGTCTGCCCAGCTGCTGTAAGCGCCATCGATGCGCCAGTCGGCGTTTCCAGCGTCTTCTGCCTTGGAGAGGTCAAAAAGGATCACCTTGGAGGCCTGGGGCTCAACCTGGGCCTGTTCAGGAGAAACGGGGTTTCTGGTGCAAGCCGTGACCAGCAAAGCCAGTCCAATCAGGAAGTGCTTTTTCATGGGATTCCCTCGCTTTTGATGTTCGCAAAAGGCCCTGCAGGGTTCCTGTGCAAAAGAACACCTGCAGAACAGTCAGGGCATCCTGAGGACGCTCCAGACCTTCTGAAACAACGCAATCATGTGTATCCCGAGCATGTCATGAATCTGTAAAAAAATAAAGGATCTTAAGATACATAAGGGATTTCACTGCTGCAGGCTGAGGGGGATTTCAGGAATTTTCCAGGAACTTTTTCATGTACCATTCTCTGGCAAACTGGTAGTAGGCTTTGCCAAATTCCAGGGTCGCCACCTGGTGGTCTTTGATGCGCTGCAAGCTTTCTGGGACCTGAATTTTTTCGGTCTGGTCATGCAGAAGGCCCAGCAATGCAATCTGCTGTTCCAGGTGTTTGCAGTACCTTTCAATCAGGGTTTTTGCCTGATCTGCAGGCAGGTGACCGAGGAAGAACAATTTCAGCAGGCTGTTGTCTTTGACTTTTTCCAGTTCGATGTCCTGACCCAGCCAGTTCAGAAAATGCTGTTTTCCAGCATCGGTGAGGGTGTAACGCTTGCGGTTGCGGCCCCCCACGGTTTCTTCCTGGGATTCAATCAGGTTCTGTTTTTCCAGGCGCTGCACGGTGGGATGCAGGCTGCCAAAGCTGGCACTGCTGAAATGCTCTGTGGATTTCTCCATGCCCTTTTTGATGTCATAGAGGGTCATGCTGCGGAGCATCAGGAAACCCAGCACGATCTGTTCAATCATTGGTCCTCCTGGCGCTGAAAAAGCTTTCTTTGATTTCTGGATTTTTCAGCAGGGGCTGGCCCAGGGTTTCAGGCTGTTGCAGCCTTTGCAGGAAAGCCAGCACAGCCTGATTCAGGTGCCTTTCCATTTTAAGCCCCTGGATTTTGCCCAGCATGGGGGTGAAGCGCAGCGCCTGCAGGTAATTCATGTCCGAAAAATTGTAGTGGGCCGTTCCCGGAATTTCAACCACGTAACTGCCTGCAGAGCTGTGTTTCAAAAGAGGGTCCAGCGTTCCTGCCACAGCAATGTTGTGCCCCTTGAAGGTGTACTGCGTGGAGAGCAGGTTGAGGGTGGGAAGTTGCAGATCGGTCCAGGTTGCACTTCTTTGAACAAAGGGCGCATCCAGATTGATGATCCCCCTGATGCCAGCAAGGGGATACTGGGCAAAGTGCTGGGCCACCAACCCTCCCAGAGAGTGCCCCATCAGCACAATGTTCTGTGGGTCTGCATGGGTCAGGATGCCTGTCGGATGGGAGAGGGACTGCACCACAAAAGCCGTGTCCTCAATCCAGGCATCAATCTGACCGGAAAGCTGCTCAAAAGGCGCAATGTGGGCCATGTCCTGGCTGATCTGCTGGTAGGCCCTGAAGTCCGAGGCCTTGCGCTGCTGTTCCAGCAACCGGGCATTGTTGCTCAGAAAATTTTGCAGGTCTTTTTGCTGTGCAGTGACCCCGAGGTAAGCAGGATTCTGTTTGTCCAGCAAAATCGCTTTTCCATCGGGCATCCGGGCCATCAGGGAATCTCCGGGATGCCCGATGGAAATCACCAGATGCCCCTGGCTGGCCAGTTCCTGAAAATTGGAGAAATTCTGGCGGGTGAAAGAACCAAAACCATGGTTGAAGATGATGACCGGGTGCTTTCCTTCTAGAGCAGGGGCATCCCGGAAGCTGTAAGAAGGGGTGATGGCTCCCAGAAAAGGAGGGAGCCCCAGGCTTTTTGCAATTTCTGCATTGAGGGCTTTGCTGCTGTAAGGTTCTGCCTGGAAGCCCTGAACGCTGCTGGCTGGATACCAGATGTCCAGCGAAATGGGTCTGGCAGGCAGGTTCTGGAAGGTTCTGGAGGGATCCAGCACCACCATTTCTGCAAAACCCACGGCATGGGGACCGGTGGGCCTTGGGATGGGCAGGTCTGCGGTGAGCATGGAGAGGGTGGTGACCAGCAGGGCTGCAGCCCCCAGGGTGATGGCTCCAATTTTGATCCAGCGGTTTCTCTTGTCTGATGGGGTCATGGGACCTCCTGATGTATCTACAAGAAATATATCTAATAGATATATTGAAAGCAAGCCTGTGCTTTTTGACTCATTGTTTTCATAATCATGTTGTAGAATATGAGACATAGAGGAGATCCCATGCGCAAACGCAAATACACTTTTGGAGTCTTCATCGGACGGTTTGAACCCCCCCACAACGCCCACCTGCAGGTGATGCTGGAAGGTCTGGAGGCCGCAGACAAACTGATTGTGGTGATTGGCAGTGCCAGAGCGGCCCGCAACACCAAAAACCCCTTCACCGCAGACGAGCGCCAGGACATGATCCTGCAATCCCTGCTGGACGCCGGGGCCAACAAAAACAAGATCCTGTTCACCACCGTGCGGGATTATTTCTACAACGAAAACATGTGGCTGGCAGACGTGCAGACTGGGGTGCTCAACCTGACCCGTGGCAACACCGACATTGCCCTCCTGGGCCACGAAAAAGACGAGAGCAGCTATTACCTGCGCTCCTTCCCCGAGTGGGCTTTCATTCCCACAAAGGTGAAATCTCCCCTCAACTCCACGGACCTGCGCAAGATCTACTTCGAGGAAGGCCCCTCAGAGACCCTCAAGGAAAACGTTCCTCCAGCCGTTTACCGCTTCCTGAACGATTTCCAGAAAACCGAGGAATACCAGAACCTCAAAGGTGAGCACAAAGACATCCAGGCTTACAAGGCGCTCTGGAAAGATGCCCCCTTTCCGCCCACCTTTGTGACCACCGACGCTGTGGTGGTCAAGAGCGGCCATGTGCTCCTGATCCGCCGTGCAGCCAACCCCGGAAAAGGCAAACTCGCCATGCCCGGAGGCTTCCTGGAGATCGATGAAAAACTGATCACCAGCTGCATCCGGGAACTGCGCGAAGAAACCGGCATCCAGATCGACAACATCGAAACCTACCTCAGAGACCAGCGGGTCTTCGATTACCCCACCCGTTCCCTGAGGGGCCGCACCATCACCCACGCCTTTCACTTCGATCTGGGCATCGGACAGCTCCCCAAAGTGCAAGGTCTGGACGATGCATCCGATGCCCTCTGGGTGCCCATCTCAGATGTTTTTGCTCACCCAGAGTGGTTTTTTGAGGACCATTACATCATCATTGAGCATTTTTTGCTGAAGAATTGACGGAAAGCCGAGGGCACAGGGCCGGCGGCCCAGCGCGAAACGTGCCGTCACGTGAGCGCGTAGTGGGGCCAAGACAGAGCCGAGAGCCAAGAAGCAAGAGCATTGTGCAGCAGAGCGCAGAGTCAGTCAACACTGAAAGATCCTGTGGAAAACTCAAGCTTGCAGGCCAGTGCAATGGCTTTACAGTTCGCCCTCGGCCCTGCGCCCTCGGCTCTCGGCAACCAAGGAGGTCCCCCATGGGAAATGCACGCGGTGTGCTTTACGGACTGGCTTTCGGGGATGCTTACGGGTATCCCACTGAATTTTTGAAAATCCCAGAGATCCTCAGGAACCATCCTCCTGATGGACCGCAGGATTTGACCAGCACCACGGTTTCGGACGACACCCAGATGATGATGGCGGTGTCCCGTGCAATTGTGCAGGCAGAGCGGCTGGATGGAGCCACACTGGAACCCCTGCTGCGCAGGGAATTTGTGGAGTGGGCCAACTCTGAGGAGAACGACCGCGCTCCAGGCATGACCTGCATGCGGGCCTGCGAACGTCTGGAGCAGGGTGTTCCCTGGGTGAAGGCCACCGAACACGGATCCAAGGGATGCGGGGCCAACATGAGGGTGGCTTCTGTGGGGGTTTTGAATGTGCCCATCGAGGTGCGCAGTGGCCTGGCCCAGTTTCAGGCGGCACTGACCCACGGGCACCCCACGGCCCTTGCTGCCAGCGATGCCACCGCTCAGGCAGTGCATTTTCTGCTGCAGGGCATGGCTCCAGAACGGCTTTTGCATGCCCTCACGGATTATGCAGAGGCACAACTGGGCATCTACCACCACGACTGGCTTTCAAACCTCTGGGAGGAATCCGAGCATCCAGCAGCGGCTTATTTCATTGCCAGAGGCTGGAAAGAAACCCTGAGTGCCCTTCTGAGGGTGCGGGATGCCCTGAAAAACCCAGATTTCACCACCGATCCCTGCATGCTGACCGGTCCGGGCTGGATTGCAGAAGAAGCGCTGGCCACTGGACTTTACTGTTTCCTGCTGCACCCCGAAGATGCGAAAGCAGCTTTGAAACGGGCCGCTGTGACCAGCGGAGACAGCGACTCCATTGCCTGCCTGACTGGAAGTTTTCTGGGGGCGCACCTCGGAGATGCTGGCTTTCCAGCAGAATGGTTTGAGCGCATCGAGTACAGCTGGGAGCTGGAAAGGCTGGTCAAAGGACTGCCCCTCAAGCACACCTGACCCTCAAAAACATTTGCAAATAAGAAAGACCTGCCTTCAACAGCAGGTCTTTTGCATGCATCCCTCAACGCAGTTCGAGGGTGAAGGTTCCGGTTTTGCCGTTTGATGGACCTGAAGTGGCCCGCCAGGTCCCCGACATCTGGGTGTGCTCTGGATTGATGGTTCCGGTGAAGGACACACTGGCACCTCCACCCGTGGCCAGCCCGAAAGACAGGGTGTGGTTGGCAGCGATGGACCCGCTGACATTCCACAGGGTTTGCACGGCCACGGTTTTGCCACTGATGCCGGTGGCGGTCACGGTCAGGCTGGCCACGATGCTGCTGCTCAGGTCGCCGTTCAGGGTGCCCACCCACACCTGTCCGGCTGCCCGGTTGAGGGGCAGGTTCACGCGGGCAGCATCCGGGTCGGTTTCGTTCAGGCTTTTCACGTAATTGCCCTGGAAGGTGCTGAACGTGAAGTTCCCAAAAACGGTTTCCCCACTGCGGGTGGCCGAGAGTTTGCGGTTTCCAGAAACGTTGCCTGTGAAGATGCCCACACCCACCAGGTCTGCCTGGGTCTGCAAAGGATCGTGCAGCACGGTCAGGGCACAGGGGAAACTGCTGCCACTGCCGTTCGCTGCCGGAGAGATGTCTTTGCAGGTGCCCGAGTATATTCCTGAGAAATCCTCCCGGACCACCACAGCAGCAGTGGCGGTGTGGTCCGGGCTGTCTGTCAGGGTGGCCCGCACCTCAAAAGTTCCGGCCACCGTTCCAGCAGAGAAGGTGCCCTCCTGGGTGATGGTGCCTCCGGCGGTTTGCCAGTTCACGTCTGAAGTGGGCAGGGTGTCCAGAAAAGCTTCAAATTTCTGGTTGCGTCTGGTGCCCACGGTTTTGTTCTGGGGCTTGACGCTCAGGGTCGGAGGAAGCACGTTGACCTTGATGCGGTACAGGGGAAATTCTGAGGTCAGCAACCCACCACAGGCACTGCCCTCCCGCTGGACCACCAGGGTGTACGAGGGCAGCAGCACACTGAGTTCTGCGGTTTTCAGGTTGCGGGCAGGCAGCAAATCTGCAGGGCTGGTGTCGATGTTGAACACCTCACCGTTGCGACCTGAGCGGGCCACTTCCTTGCCTGCAATGCGGTACACCAGTTCGTCGCTGCTGACCGTACCATTGGGACAGTTGGGCACCCTCAGGGTTCCGCCCAGGTGGATGCTGCCATCAAAGGGAACCGTCACCTCGGCTTCGGTGGTGTAATTGCCCGGAGAAGAAGGTGCATTCAGCTCTTTTTGCTGCCCGGGCTGCTCGATGGGCACCGTGGTGGCGTCGTCGAAGACCTGCAGGGTCACTTCAGAAGTGCAGTAGGCGAGGTCTTTTTCCAGATCGTCGTAGGTGTAGCGGGCATGGGTCAGGTAAGGACCGCTCTGGGAACCCTGCTGAACCGGACGCACCGGATCAAAATGGTCCTGGTACAGCCGGCTGAGGACCACCGTGTTGTCACGGTCCAGGCAAGTGCGGTAGGCAGCCTGCCTGAGGCGGTCCAGGGCATCCGGGAACAGCTGATCCGGGAACCTGTCGCAGGTGGCCTGCTCTGCACCCATGAACTGGCACTGGGCCTGCAGGTCAAAAAGCACCTTGAGCTGGTCCAGATGGTCTTCGGTGTCTGTAAAGAAACTGTTTTTGCGGTACTCTGCTTCCAGAAAAACCAGGAACTGATTGAATTTCTGGTCCATCACTCCGGCGGTGGGGCTGACATCACAGGGAGCGTCCAGGGCTTCCACATGGCTGGTGGTGGCTGCCAGAGGAACCAGCAAATTGGAGAGAATCTGCAGGTTGCTGGCAGCAGTCACCTGTGCGTTTTGCAGGGCCGTCAGGTAAGCATCGCAGGCACGGGTTTCCAGGCGCTGCACTTCCGTCTGGGAACAGTTCAACAGCACGGCCTGCAGTTCATCGTGCAACTGGAAGGAGGCCTGAAAGTCATTGCGGGTGGCTGCAGCAGCAAGTTGAAGTTCCAGCTCGGCAATTCTGGCTGCGCAATCCAGTGGGGCCACGTCCAGGGTGACGGAAGGATCAGCCTGTTTCTGGACTGTGTTTTTCTGGACTGTGTTTTGCTTCGCAGCGCTTTGTGGATACCCCAGAAACAGCAGTTCTGCCTTGAGGGTTTTGCCTTGCAGGGTGCTGGGCACCGCACTGAGGCGTTTCCCATCGTTCCAGAAGAAGTGGGCCTTGCCGGGCAGGGTTCCGGTAAAAGTCACGGTCAGGGGTTTGAGCAGGCGCAGACCCGCGGGTTCCACCTGAAACCTCAGGGCATTGGAGCCCAGAGGGGTGATTTTCAGGGGCACATTCTGGGTCACGGCCCCGGCTGGGACCTGCAAAGAGAGGGTGCTTCCAGCGTTGCCTTTGACCTCAATGGTTCCCCCCGCAGGGGTCAGGGTGGCACTGGTGGGAGGGGGGGCTGGATCGTGGACTGGTACGTGCCGCATCCAGAGAGCACCCCCAGCAGGCCAGCAGAAAGCCAGGAAAAACAATGTTTCAGATGGTGTTTCACAAACTCCTCCTTCACTCAATGGTGGTGGTTCCGGTGGTCTGGTTGTTGGTCAGCACCGGATCGGGGGTGCTGCTGCTCACCTCGGCTTTGAGGGTGAAGGTCCCGGTGGCTTCAGGGGCTTTGACATCCACCAGGAAGGCTTTCTGTTCTTCTTTTTTCAATTCTGGGGCCAGACACAGCACGGTGCTCTGCACCTGATTGCAGGCACTCCATCCAGTGGTCCCAACCAGCTTGAAGCCTTCGGGCAACGTGAATTCGGCCAGGATGTTCTGGGCACTGCTGCTGCTCAGGTTTTGCAGGTTCACCGCGTAGGTCAGGTTTTGCAGGGGGGTGGCCTTGCTGGGGGCAGTCAGGGTGAGGGCCAGATCGGCACTGTTGCTGGCCGGACGCAGCAGGAAGCTTTTTTGAAAGTCTCCCTGTTTGCCCGTCACCAGCACCTGACCCACGTTGTTGATGTCCCGCGCTGTGCTCAGGTGGATGTTCAGACCGGGGTCCAGCAGGGTGGTCAGGTCCACAAAGTTGCCTTTGCTCCACATCACGGCGTGCGTTCCTGTGGCCGTTTTCAACTGTCCCACCACATCTCCAGCTTCATTGATGGCAAGGGCACGGGACCCCAGGCTCTGGGAGGGATCAGGCATCAGGCTTTCCAGGTTGGTGAAAATCCCGTTGCCCCACACGAAAGCGGTGTCTTTCTGGCCGGTTTCATTGGTGGCGTAACCCACCAGTTGCCCCTTGTTGTTGAGGTCCACGGCAGTGGTGTCCTGGCCTCCCAGCAGACCCACCACCCGACCATCGGACAGGCGCACACTGTTTCTGTCCACCGAGGTGTCAAAGAATTTTAAAGCCATCAGTCCAGCATCATTGACCACCACGGGAATCACAAAGCTGTCGGACAGGCGGGGAATCTGGCTGAGCACCCCTTTTTCCCATTTGACCCCCATGTCAAACACCGCTGGATCCTGGGGCCGTTTGTTGTACACCTCCCAGGCCACCACTGTCCCTGTGTTGTTGATGGAGGTGGCAGTGTTCTCAATCACTTCCCGGTCTGCAATGGAAAAACCCAGATCCACCACCTGTCCTTTTTCGTCTGGCCAGAAAGCATTGTGGGATTTGACTGTGTTGCCTGTGGGCACCAGAAGCGTACCTGCCACCTGCCCCTGGTTGTTGAGGATGTGGGATAAGGGTGTGCCCAGAAAAAGGGTGGTGGGAGAGAAGTTTTCAGGATAGGGGATGAGGTTCCCATCCTTGAAGATTCCCGTGTCCAGCATCACCTGTCCCAGATCGTTGACCGCCCCGGCATTTGCGCTGGGCAGCACCTCAAAAGGCGTGCCTTGCAGTTCGGCCTGCCCGATTTCCAGATCGAAAATGCTGGGCAACTGGGTTTCCATGAAGGCGTAAAATTCGCTGCCTGCACTGGCAGAGCCCTGATCTGCAGTCCACAGCAGGGTGAACTCCGTCTGGTCCTTGCTGGCCACCTGCTCGATGATCGGTACCTGGATCACATTGCCCAGCACCCGGCGCAGGATTTTCACTTTTTTGAGGTTGTAGCCCACCCCTGGAAAATTCACACTGGTGGGGTCCATCGAAACCCTGAAACTGACTTTGTCGTCTTTCTCAAAGGTTTTTTTGTCAAAAGTCACCCTCCCTTTGGGGGAAGCACCCAGAGGTGTGCTGAAGGTCAGTTTTAAAGTGTTCATCTTGACGATGCCCAGCTTGTTCAGAAAACCATTGATTTTCTTGCCAGCCCCGATTTCGGAAAGCAAAGACAGCTTGTAACTGGATTTGTAATCCGGGTCCTGTGGCACGGTCTGGATGGCTGCAGGGGCCAGACTGGCCTCATATTTGCCGCCCATTTTGGCTTTCACGGCATCTGCCCGCAGGCTTTTGATCAGGGTGGCTCCGGCTTTCAGGCCCACAAATCCGTACCCAAACAGGCTGGGTTCCAGACGGATCTGCCCGATGCTGGGCACCACCCAGTTGACCTTGTTGGTGCTGCTGGGCTCGATTTTCTTCAGCAATTGACAGTCGCCAGCGGTGCACACGATGCCCATTTCCAGTTTGGCTTTGCTTTCACTGGAAAGTTCCACCCCCACTTTGGCCAGGGTCAATCTGCCTTCCAGCTCAAAAGCCACCCCTGCTTCCACCTCGCCTGCCAGAATCAGGCCCGCCCAGCCTGGAAGCTTCAACAGTTTGCTGTACAGGGTGGATTTGCACTCCAGGGCCACCAGTGCATCCACATTCACCACCAGATTGATCTGGATTTTGAAGGAAGGTTCGGCCCGCACAATGAATTTCTGCAGGTTGTCCTGGGTGTCGTATTTCAGTTCAAAGGTGGGTTCCACCTTGGCCGTCATGGAAGGCAACTGCCCCAGAGAGATGGGCAGGGCTGGCAGGGTGGTTTCACACTCATTGAATGGGGGCAGCACGAAAGTGCCAGATGCGGCTTGCTTCAGCAGGCCCAGCTTTTGTGCTTGTTGCACGGTGGCTCCCGGTTTGGGGGTGAACTGGAACGCCCCATCCACCTCCTGAATGTTGTAAAGCTGCAGGATTTCTTTGGGGAAATCCGGCTGCAGGTTCTGGTAACTGATCACCTCGTCGATCTTTGCGGTCTTCATCAGGGTTTTCAAAGGCACCAGTTTCAGGCGCACCTTGAAGCCCTCAGCGGTTTTCTGGCTGGACACCACCTCACCGCCCACCGCCAGACCTTCCCGGCCCAGCAGCAAGCTGCCCACTTTGGGCTCTGGGATGCCCTTCAGGGTCACTTCGTACTGGTTGTCGAGGTCCCCTTCAGCCGTTTCATCCACAGCATTTGGGCTGCCAGAAATCTGGCTGTCGTTCAGCAGCGTGACCCCGGCCTGAGGTTCTGCCACACTGACCAGCACGGGTGCAGAAGTGACCCCATCCACCTGGGCCGTGATCTGGGTGGCCCCTAGAGCCGTGGCGGCAGAAACCTCCCCTGCAGCAGAAATCCCGACCTGCTCTGGACGCGAGGACACCCAGTTGATTCTGGTTGCTGGGGTTGAAAGGGTCTTGCCCTGGGCATCCAGAGCCCGAACTTTCAGTTGCTGCTTCTGGCCTTTGGCGGTCAGAAGCAAGGCTGCTGGTGAGATTTCCAGACGGACCACTTTCCCACCAGGCAATGGAGGAGGAGAAGTGTAGGTTCCACAAGACCACAGAGACAGCAGTCCCAGACCGATCAGCAGGGGTTTCAGGGGTTTCAGGGGTTTCAACAGTTTCAACAGTTTCGACATGGTTTCTCCATCAATGGACCCAGATTGGTGGGCTGAAATGTCTGGTGCTGTGTCAATGCCAGCAAGATCAGAGCGGCCAGTGTTTCATGGATTGCCTCCAGCGGCCCTCACCTGAGCCGAAAAACCATGCTTTCTTCCAGATGCACACCCAGGCTGTCCCAGCTGGTGAATTCCTTGCGTTCACCACTTCGCAGGTCCTGCAGCACAAAAATCAGGAGGTCTCCCTGCTGTTTCACATGCAGGATGAAGCTCTTTCTGGATTCTGTGGGTTTTCGAGAGGAGTGGCCCATGCTGACAGTGTGTAACAGGGAGCATTACATGGGCGTCTCATGGGTCAAAAGTTCAGGGTAGAAGGTAGAAGGATGCACCGTTTTGTGGCTTTACTGCGTTGATCCGTGAAACAGGAGGATTCAGAAAAATCCTTCTGTTTCAGAGAAAATCAGCCCAGGAAACAACCTTTTATTCTTCTGTCAAATGCTCTATTGATCTACGCCAAAAGAACTGTAGGGGGTCTGGGTGTCCTGACCGTTCTATTCGCTTTCTTGCCCTTAAAGCGTGCTCCCCGGACGGCCGGGTTCTCACTGGGCGCTTGCTCAGCCAAAAGCACCTGCAGTGCTTTTGGCGAACATCAATAAAACCATCCCGCAGGACTGTTTTCTTTTAAAAAGTGTAGGGCCTCTGCTGCCTGGGTTGTTCTGTTCAGCAAATGGGCCGCCTGCCATTCCAGCCTTTTGAAACCGTGACACTCTGAAATTTCCAGGGCTTCTTGGAGCAAATCCTGGCTGTTTTGATGCAGGGCTGCCTGTCCCAGCAGGTTCATCACCAGAAATTCCGGGAAGGGATTGAGCCGCGAAAGCTTTTCAGTGTGTTGGAAGCAGGAGAGGGCATTTTGCAGGTGGCCTTTCTGGGCCTGCAAAATGCCCTGGGTTTGCAGCAGAAACAGCTCTCCCAGAGGGCTGGGGTGTTGTTGCAGCAGCGTTGCAGTGAAGGCCAGTTGCTGTTCAGCATTTTCTGCATCCCCAAGCATGGCATGGGTCAGGGCCAGCAGGCTGCTGGTGATGCCCATGCGGTAGGGGTCTCCCACCTGTTCCAGCAGGTGCAGGGATTTCTGCAGGTGGAGGTGGGCCTCCTGAAAGCGTCCTGCGTGGCTGTAAATCACCCCGGTGCGCTGCTCGATGTCTGCCTCGAAAGTCAGGCTGCCCAGCATCTGGCAGGCGATCCTGGCCTGGTCCATGCAGTGCAGGGCCTCTGAAAACCTCCCCTGTGAGAGCCGCACAAATCCCAGGTGCATGTGACTCAGGGCCTCGACGTGGGGAGAACCTGTCCAGTGTTTCAGGCTCTGCTGGAGTTCCTGCTCGGCCTGTTGCAGGTTGCCCAGCATCCACAAATTGACCCCCAGATCGTTTTCCAGGGTGAGGATGTAGATGCAGTCTGGATCTTCCTGACGCATGCGTTCGAAGAGGTCCGCAGCCTGCCGGTATTTGCCCTGGTAGTACAGCAATTGCGCTTCATAGCTGCGGGTGATGCTGTCCTGACCGTGCTGCAGGTAAACTTGGGGAATGAACTGCTCGGTTTCTGCAAATTGACCGCTGCGCAACAGAACTTCCAATCTGGCATGACAGAACCGCAAGCGCAGGGCTGAGGGGGTCTGGTCAGGATGGATCAACTGGGCTGCTGTTTCAATGCGGATTTTGGCCAGCGGCATGTCTCCCCGGTACACCGCATTGTCCACCTGGGAGAGCAATGCCCTGAAGTGCAGGTCTGGGGTGAGGGCAGGATGCTTTAAAGTCTGTTCCAGGGCCTGATCTGCGTCATCCATGTTCAAAAGGTGCAGGTGGGTCCCGGAGATCAACAGGGCTTCCAGCCTGAGGGGATGGGGTTCTGGAAGTTCCTGGGCCAGTCTTTGCAGCATGTTCAGGCCATCATGCAGCAGGCCCCGCTGGATTTGTTTTGCTGCATGATGGATTTCCAGGGTCCAGGCTTCTTCCATGTGGTTTGCAGCCCGCCAGTGCCCGGCCACCAGCAGGTCATCGGTCTGGTTTTGCAACTGGGTGGCTGCTGCGGCATGCAGCATTCTGCGGCGGCCAGAGGCAAGGGAAGCCTGCAGGGTTTGCCGGATCAGGTCGTGGGCAAACCCCTGATCTTTCAGCAAACCAGCTTCCAGCAGCACATCCTGCTGGTCCAGCACGTCCCATTCAGGCAGTTTCAGCATTTTTGAAAGCACCTCTGGCAAAAATTGCCCCAGCACACTGGCTGCCTGGGCCACTTTGAAGGCCAGATCGGGCAGGTTTTTCAGCCGTCTGGCAATCAACTCTTTCACCTGTGTGGGAACTTGCAGCTCAGAGTAATCGCGGGTGGTGTGGTCCAGGTCGGTGCGCCAGTCCTGCCCCTCAATGCGCAGGATGTGACCCTGAAACAGGGCCTTGAGGGTTTCCAGAGCAAAAAAAGCATTGCCGCCAGAATGCTGGTGCAGCCAGTGGCTGAAGAGCGGAGGGCCTTCCTGCTGGTGCGTGAGGTCGGCCATCAGGCGCTGGATCTCGGTTTCGGTCAGGCTGGACAGGGAAATCAGGGTGAGTTGTCCAGCACTTTTCCACTGGGACAGGACTTTTTGCAGCTCTGCAGCAACCTCCTGCTGGCGGTAACTGCCCACCACCTGCCTGGATCCTGTGCGCAACAGGTAGGAGATCCATTCCAGTGTGGCTGCATCTGCCCACTGCAAATCATCGATGATCAGAGGACCAGATCCTTGCTGAAAAGCCAGCCTGAGGGCTTCCAGCAGCCTGGGTTTCAGGGTGAAGGGATCGGCAGGAGGGAGGGGTGCAGGGTGCACCTCTGGCAAAAGGCGGGCCAGATCCTGCAGGTAAGGTCCCAGATCGGGCAGGTTCCCCTGACGCAGCACTTCCAGCAGCGGGAAATAAGGCAGGTTTTCCAGCCCTTCCCGACACCTCAGCCAGCGGGCCTGGGGAAACATGTCCTCCAGAAGGCGGGTTTTGCCCACCCCCGGCTCTCCTGAGACCAGCACCAGAGGGGTTCTGGCCTGCAGCAAAGCCAGTTGCTCTTGTGTTCTGCCCACCAGTTTTGGAGGCCGTTGCACCTCCAGTGGCACCTCATGCACCTCTGTGTGTGGGACGGGCAAAGGCTCTGCAGTGCGAATGATTTGCAGCAGGTTCTGGGTGTGCTGGAGAGGTTCTAGTCCCAGTTCCAGCTGCAAATGCTGCCTGAAGTTCTCGTAGGCTTTCAGGGCCTCACTGCGCTGCCCCGACAGGTAAAGGGCTTCCAGAAACTTCTGCAGGGCTGTTTCAGAGAGGGGATCTTGCACCAGCAGTTTGCCCAGCACCTGGGCGGCATCGGCATGTTTTTGCTGCATCCCAAGTTGGGCGGCCAGTTGCAGGCAGGCTTTTTGCCACTGGCACAGCAGGGCTTCCTGTTCGATGTCACACCAGGCCTGCAAGCCAGGAATGTCTTCCAGCACAAAACCTTCCAGCAAAGGAGCGTTGTGCAACTGCACCGCTTCCTGCCACTGGCCCTGCTGGAAGGCCTGCCTGAATTGCTGCACATCGGTGCTGACCTGCCAGCGCAGGTGCTGGGCATCCTGCTCCAGCCCCTCAACCCAGGAAAGCTGCCTGGTGCGGTGCAGCAAAATGCGCAGGTTGTGTCTTGCCGTGGGGGTGTCGGTGTCCGGCCAGAACAGCGTGGAGAGTTCTTCTCTGGAAACCCATTCCTGACGGCAGGCCAGATGCAGCAGCAAAGCCACGGGTTTGTGCGGGGGGAGTTTGCTCCCCCGAAAATGCGGATACCCGAGCATCTGCAGATCGAAATTCATTCTGTCTTGATGATAGGGGAATTGGGTCTGGGATGGGGTGAGGCTGCATGGTCAGCTTGATGCTGGGGCAGAAGACAGAAGGCAGAAGACAGAAGGCAGAAGACAGAAGACAGAAGGCAGAAGACAGAAGGCAGAAGGCAGAAATGCGGGATCCAATTGTAGGGGCGAGTGTGCTGAGGGACCAGCGCCCAGTGCCGACCGGGCCGTCCCCGAGGCGCGTAGTCAGGGCAAGACAGCTTGCGGTCCCTCGTATAGCACGAGACGGCATGCCTCGCCCTGCTGGCAGGAATTTCAGGTGAGACCTGTAGGGGCGCAGCGTGCTGCGCCCAATGGAAGAAATGTCAAAAGAGGCTCAGCTGCTGTACATTTCTCCTTCTTCTCCCAGGATCTCGGCGTTCAAGGCAGCGGCAATGTGCTGTGCCACAGGAAGGCTGATCTCCAGATCATGTGCCCTGAACTGGATTCTCCCTCGAATCAGCACAAAGACTGCCTTGCCCTGTCGATAAGCCAGTGCTCCAGAAAATGCAAGGTGCTCTCTGGTGTTCGGGTTGATGGTGTTCAGAGGGTCTGGGTGGAATTCAGGGTTTTGGGCAGTGAAATCAATCCATGCAGCTTCAGAGATGGGGTGATTTTTGCCTGTGATATACAGGGTATAGGCCATAAGCTCTTGTACCACAGATGCGAAAAGATGTTCAAAACTCACCAAACTCATAATTAAAAATTGGATTATGAGAACAAGAAACAGCAAGTGCCTTCAAAGGAGGCCCCCATGTTCACCGAAAACACCATCATTGACACCGATTCCTACAAAGCCAGCCACTACCTGCAGTACCCACCCAACACCCAGTACATTCACTCCTACCTGGAATCCCGGGGCGGAAAATACCCCTACACCCGCTTTTTTGGACTGCAGTACCTTTTGAAACGTTACCTTTCCACCCCCATCACCCGTGAAATGGTGGAGGAGGCAAAGGAAATTCTGGAGGCCCACGGCGAACCCTTCAATTTTGAAGGCTGGATGCACATTGCAGAGCAGCATGGAGGCAAATTGCCGCTGGAAGTGCGCGCAGTGCCAGAAGGCAGCATCGTTCCCACCCACAATGTCCTGATGAGCGTGGTCAACACCGACCCCAGGTGCTACTGGCTGGTCAGCTGGTTTGAAACGCTGCTGATGCGGGTCTGGTACCCCACCACGGTGGCCACCCAGTCCCACTACCTCAAGGGAATCATCCGGGAAGCCCTGGAAAAGAGCAGCGACGATCCTGCTGCAGAAATCAACTTCAAACTGCACGACTTTGGTTCCAGAGGGGTCAGCAGCCAGGAAAGTGCTGGAATAGGGGGCCTCGCCCACCTGACCAACTTCATGGGCACCGACACCGTCGAGGCCCTGATGTTCGGACGCAGGTTCTACAAAACCCCCATGGCAGGTTTCAGCATCCCTGCTGCAGAGCACTCCAGCATCACCAGCTGGGGCAAAGAGCACGAGGTGGATGCCTACCGCAACATGCTCAAACAATTTGCCAGACCCGGCAAAACGGTGGCGATTGTCAGCGATTCCTACGACCTGAAGAACGCCATCAACGAACACTGGGGCACCACCCTGCACGACGAAATTCTGGAAAGTGGAGCCACCGTGGTGATCCGTCCTGACTCGGGGGATCCTGCTGCCATGGTTCGCATGACCGTGCGTGCCCTGGATGCCAAATTCGGGCACACCATCAACAGCAAGGGCTTCAAGGTGCTGAACGCTGTGCGGGTCATTCAGGGAGACGGCATCAATGAAGACAGCATCCGGGAAATCCTGGCCGTGCTGCTTGGAGAGGGCTACAGTGCCACCAACGTGGCTTTCGGAATGGGTGGAGCACTGCTGCAAATGGTCAACCGGGACACCCAGAAGTTTGCCTACAAGGCCAGTGCAGGCATCATTGATGGCAAATACCAGCCCATCTACAAAGACCCTGTCACCGATCCGGGCAAACGTTCAAAAGACGGCATCCTCGATCTGGTCAAGAGAAACGGCAAATTTGAAACCATCCAGGGCAAAGAATTCGGCAAGTACAGCGAAGACAGCCTGCTGCAGGTGGTGTACCGCAACGGTGAACTCCTGATCGACGAATCTTTAGAGGACATCCGGGCCAGATGACCCCGGTTCTTTCCTGAAATTCAGGGCTTCAGTCCAGCACCCGATTCAGCAAATGCCTCACCTGGGGATTGCAGTTCGGGTGCTGTCCTATTTGCCGGTAAAGGCTGTGGTGCTGGTCAAAACGCTTCACCATCCAGTACACCAGCAGGCTTGGGGTTTTGCGGGAAAACTGGGCATTTCTTCTGGGCCAGGCGCACCAGTGGTAAAGCGGATCATCTGCCATGACAAGCAGGGCTTCTGCAGGGGTGTGTGGATTTTTGACCAGCTGGCTCCAGAGGTGTTTGTGCTCGCGGGTCAGTTTCAGCAAGGCAGCAGCAGGGGTGAGGGGGTGCTGGATCACCTGCCTCTGGATGGGGTCATGGGGGTCATCAGCCAGTTTTTCCAGCACTGCGGGGGTCAGGCGGTAATCTGCAATCACCCAGGTTCGGACCGCTGGGTCTGCATGGAGCGCCAGAGCCAGCAGCACCGCTTCATTCACTTCAGGACGGTAAAGGACCTGCTGGACCACCGTGATGGACTGGTGTGGGTTCTGGACCAGTTTTGTCACCACGCTTTGAGGCAACCTGGGACGGGTGAGCAGTTTCATTTGCACGGTCTGGTCGGTGTCTGCCGCCAGCATCAGCAAGGCCGTTTCGGGGCTGCGCTCATCCAGGGCCAGCAGCCTGCGAACCTCTATGGGAGACTCCTGGGCCATGCTGTTCAGGATGGTTTCGGGCAGGCCTTCCCGTTCCAGCAAGGTGTAATGCACTTCGATGGCTGGATCCTGCAGCAGAAAATGCAGGGTGTCCTCTTGCAGGTTGCGGTGGGCAGCCACCAGCAGTTTGACCTCCAGAAACCTGCTGTGGGCCAGACGGTGCAGGGTTTCCGGGCTGGCATCCCAGGCCCGCGCCTCCTGCAGTTCCAGTTCCAGCACCTGGGCCTGCACCTCGCTGGAAAAATTCGGATGGGTCTGGATCAGCTCTCGCCACCTGGGATGGTGCACCATCTGAATCAGCGCCTCTGCGGGGGTGGAAGGGTTCTGAATCAGGCGGATTTTCACCTCTGGATGGGCATGGTGACTCAGTTGCTTCAGGGTGTCTGGAGGGGTTTTTGGATTTCCAGCCAGTGCCAGCGCAAAACAAATGTTCCCAGAGCGCCCCTGCATGGTCAGGTGGTTTGCAGAGGTGATGTCACTGCGGGCCATCAGCAAATCGGCAATGCGTCTGGGATGCTCCCCCTGGCCTTCCAGTGCTGCTGGCATCCCCGGATGCAGGGCCGCCAGAGACTGCACCAGCAGGTTGCGGTCTTTCAGCAGGCGGTCCAGCAGGTCTGTCTGGGTGCTGGCATGTCCAGCCAGGACCAGTCTGACACTGGTTCTGCGGTGCTTCAGGGCTTCCTGCACCGCAGCCTCGGTCAGGGGTCTGAGCCTGAGCATCAACACCCTCTGGACGTGTGCAGAGGGTTCTGCTTTTGCATCTTGCAGGGCTTCCAGAGGGGTGAACGGATGGGCTGCTGCGTATTCCCGGACCTGCGGAGCCGTGTCCTGCATCAGCAGTGCCAGATCTTCGGGCAGGGTTCCCAGGTTTTTGGCCACCCCCAGCCGCACTTCTGGGTCTTCATCCCGGGTCAGGCGGGAGAGCACCTGGGCAGGGGTGCGGGGATTGAGGGCCACATTGGCCCGTGTGGTGGCAGAGTAACGGTCCTGGGAAAGGCTGTCCAGCAACCCCGGAGTCAGCAACGGATGGGTGCTCACAGCCTGCCGGACGGTCCAGTCGGTGTCCTGCACAAAGCGCTGCACGGTGGCCGGTTTGATTCTGGGGTTCAGGGCCAGCGCTTCACGCACCTCCCAGCGGGACTCACGGGCCAGAAAGATGTTGTTGGACAGGACCTCGATGTCCTTTGCATTCTTGTAGTGCGGGATCTTCAGGATCAGGCGGTACATGGCGTCTTCGTCCTGAAGCTGTTTCAGTTCCTCCTGGGTGATTTCTGGAACTTCAGATGGTTCAGCAGAGGGATGATAAACATATTTTTCTTTTTTGGGAACCTTAGATTTATTTGTGTGATTTTCTGTTTGATCAAGAAAAAAGCTTTTATATCCATAAAGACTTAAAATTTCAATGGAGATTTCTCCAAAATTTTCATAGATATCATCTCTCAATTGATCTGCCATGCGGAGTAATTCAAGGGCATGGAATTTTGTTTTGATATTGATTTTTAATACATTGTTCTCAAATCGAATTTCTGCAGATTTCAGTAAAATTTTCGTTTTAATGCTGCTTCTTTGAATCAGTCTTTTCCATTTTAATTCTGGAGAAAAGTGAGCAATGACTTTTTCCCATAAAATATCTTGAACGTACGTTCCGCTGTTTTCTAAACTTTGAATTTCTCTTGATGAGAACTGTGGGTTTTCAAAAGTTTCCAATTTGATAAGGAGATTAAAAAAATTTTTTGGTAATTTTGCGTTTGCTCGTGCTGCACTGCGCACAGCAGCATCCTCTGATCCAGCCAGAAAGACCAGATCATTGGGGTTTACAGAGGTTCTGGCTGTCTCCAGATCGGTCATGTCACTGGAAGGCTTTCTGGGAGTACTCGATGACCACTTCCACCCGGTCATTCTCTCTGTCGAATTTGATGCCCTTGAAGGGGGTCTGGCCGCCACGGGCCGCCACCGCCAGATAAAAAGAGGGAATGCCCCCTTCAGAGTAGATGGCATCTGCAACTGCACTGGCACGGGCCGCAGACAGCGCCCAGCTTTCTTTGGTGCCCGTTCTGGTGGTCTGGGTGTGCCCCTCAATGCGGATGCGTTTCCACAGCTGGTTTTGCTTGAGCACCCGTGCAAAACTCACCAGGATGTTTTTGCCATCTGCAGACAGTTCTGCTGTGCCACTTTTGAACATTTTCTGGGCCGGAAACGCCCAGCGCTGCACCCCTGGAGGGTCGTTTCTGCGGGTGGGAGGCAAATAAATGGGTTTGTTTTTCAGGTCGGAGTGGGTGATGGCAGCATAAACGGCGTCCTGCGCTTTGCGGTATCTGACCTGGTCCCAGCCTGCCTGCCCCACCACCAGAATGCCAGCAATGAAGAAGACCAGCACGAACACCAGGTTCAGCATCAGGTCGCTGAAAGCCAGGTAGGTGTTGGTCTCGATTTCCCGCTGTTTGCGGATCACGAGGGCCGCACCCCGTTCTGTTTTGCCAGGGTTTCCAGGTACTGGCGGTGGTCCTGAATGTGCCTGGAGAGGGTGCCCTGCAGCACATGAAATTCTTCTTTGAGGTCCTGGCGGTGGGTGTTGAAGAAGCCCACCTGGCTGTCGCTGAGGTCCCGGAACAGCTTGATGCTGTTGCTGACCTGCTGCTGCGTGTTTTCGATGCCCTGGATGATCCGGACGCTCTGGCCCACAAAGGATGTTTGCAGGTCGTCGATTTTTCTCACCTGCTCCATGATGCGCTGGCGCAGTTCCTCGTGGGCCTGTTCCAGTTGCCTTGCAGAGCGCACCTGGGCATCTTCCATCAGTTTTGCGGCGTTCTGCTGGGCTTTTGCCAGGGTTTCCGCTCCGCTTTGCAGGGACTGGGCAGACTGCTTGATGGCGGCCTGACTGCCTTCAAAGGTCTGCTGGATGTTGTTGGTAGAGGTGATCAGTTTGTCCAGCGTGGTGTTCAGTGTCCCTGCGGCCTCCCCGAGCACCTTGCCAAAGTCTCCGGTCACCTGCCCAAAGCTCTCGTTGATGGTCCGCACGCTGTCCGAGACCCCTTTGAGGATGCTGCGCATGCGGTCCAGCTGGTTCATGGCATTGTGGGGCAGCATCACCGGAGCGAGTTCCAGCACTGTGAACGCCCCGAGTTCATCTTGAAAGGCGTCCAGTTGTTTCTGGGCGCTCTGCAAAACAAAGGCGGCAAGCAAAGAGAACAGAATCCCCCACAGGCTGCACCCGAAAGCCCCCTGCATCAGGCCCATGGTGGACCCCAGGGCTTTTGCCAGCTGGCTGGGGTCTGTTGCAGAGGCAGCCGTTGCAATTTGTGGTCCCAGACTGGAAATGGCCGAGGCCAGTCCCAGCACGGTGCCCAGCAGTCCTGCCAGCATCAGCAGGTTGGGAATGTTGCGCACATGCTGCAAACCCGGCAGTTTCTCGGCAATGGTGCCACCGATGGCCGAGAGGTCGGGGTTGTTGAGCTTGCGGGCGTACAGCATGGCGGTCAGCAGCTCGAACAGCAGCCCCTTGTGGCCCGTGGTGTCTGCCAGACCCTCAAAGTCTTCCTCGGCCTGGAAGGGTTCGTCGCCTTCCAGGTGTTCTTTGACCTGGGTTCTGAGTTTGTTCAACTGGTTCCTGAGGGTGCCGGTCACCCCCACAGCTCCCCGCACCTGCACCAGCAGGTACAGAAACACAGGGACCATGAAGCCCAGCAGGATCAGGAAGCCCTCGGGTTTGAGCTGCAGGAAGACCTTCAGAAAATCCATCATTGACGGATGACATCCTCGATCAGGCTGTAGGCCCGGCCAAAGGGGTGCTGGGCCTCATCGGGGTAGTAGCTGCAGCGCAGGTTGTTGAGGAGGGCATCATCGCGGGTTTTGCCCACCAGGCCTCCACATTTCTTGCAGTAGTAGCCCTCTTCGTGGTCCTGGTAATGCCCGCCCTGGGGTTTGCGGTCTCCGGGGTAGCGGTGCAGGCTTTCCAGCAGCACCTCGTCTGGAGGGAACACCGTCAGGATGGCAGAGAGCAGCCCTTCTTTGGTTTTGGCATACTCCATGAAAGCGTCGCTGGCCTGCCGGAGGTCCCAGTCCTGCACCAGACGGCAGGTGCCTTCCATCAACTGTTTTTGCATGTGCAGCACGTAAGCCTGATTGCCGCTCTGGCGGTCCTTGTACTGGCCCACAATGTCCTGGTACCTGCGGTCAATCTGGGCATGGATGATGGTGTTGGCGTTGCTGAGGCTCTTTCCTGTGAGGTCCCTGGGACTGAAGGCCAGCATGCGACTGGCTTTGCCAATGCGGGGCAGGAATTTGCGCTGGCGTTGCACCGGATCGGTGCTTTCTCCCATCCCAGCACTCCATTCCATCACCAGTTTGCCCCCTTCCAGACGCAGCACCTCGTGCAAGAGGGCCAGGGTGACCATTTTTTCGCTCTCGCTGAGCAGGTGACGCTCTTTGTCGGAAATCGGGGTCCATTCGATGTCGTCCCGCCTGCGGGTGAAAAAGGTGGGGTAACGGTCGGGTTTGGACATGGCCAGTTTGGCAATCGAATAAGAGCCGCGCAAACTGAATTTGTACCACTCTTCGAGCATCACCACCCGGTAGCGGTCATCCCCCTGGATGTGTTTGGCTTCGGGGTTGGTGTTGGTCCAGGTTTTGAGGGCACGGGCAAAGCGCTCCTCGTTGGGATTGCTGGCAGAGATCACATTTTTGCGCTTCTTGATGGGGGTGTAAGGATCAGACTGCCCGAGGTGTTCCTGCACGGGCAGGAAGATTTCGGCCTGTTTGGCAGCACTGGCAATCTGGGCGTCCGGGTCGAACATTGGGGAGGCCTTCTCGTACAGGCGGGTGACCACATCCTTGCGGGTGTCCTGCCTGAGTTGCTCAAAAGGACCCACCGCCAGGTTTTCCAGGGGCAACAGTTGCAGGGGTTCAAAAGGTGGCAGTCCGGTTGCGTAAGGCTGGATCAGCCAGTCTGGATCGGTGAGTTCGGGAAGCAGCCCTTTTTTGAGGTCGGTCCACTGGTTGATCACCCGGGCCGAGAGTTTTTCCAGTTCCCGGTCATTGATGGCGTTCTGGAACTCCACATCGACGGTGCCTCCAGCGGCAGCATCAAACAGGGACAGGCCGTTCACGGAGGTTTCGCGTCCTTCCAGCCTGAGGCGGCGCTCGTTCCACAGGTAATACTGGTCGTCCAGACGGCGTTTGAGGTTCTGCAGCCGTTTGCGTACAGGTTGCAGTTCGGTCTCGATCAGGGACAGCGTGCCTGATTCGGTGCGCTGTCCGTATCCCGAATCGCGCATGGCGTCCCGGACCTTGATCTGGGTGCGGGCCTTGATTTCATCGTTCAGTGCCTTGCTGAGCAGCGGGATCAGGCGGGAGATGGCCTTGTTTTTCAGGAAGAACATGCCCAGCAGGGTGTTGCGCGAGATGCTTTCAATCTGGTCCAGCACCCCGTTCACCGCGTTGGCTTTGGCCTCGGCAGGTTCCCAGCCTTTCAATTCAGAAAGCCTCTCGGGAACCGAGTCCAGCACCACTTGCAGGTAATTGGGGCCGTAATCATAATCCAGCAGACGGCTGTCCACCAGACGGCGCAGGTTCTGCAAGAGGTCGTGGGCCACCCTTTTCTTGTTTCCCTCGGTGGTGGAGGTGACCAGACCCTTCAGGCCATCTCCTTTTTCCTTGCCAAAGGCTGCCCGCAGTTCTTCGAGGGCCCGGGTGGCCCGGCCAATGTCCTTGCGGGCGTTACGCACCACCTCACTGGCTTTGTTGTCCACAGCAGGCTTCACGCTGCCTCCATGGTCGTCTTGCAACAGCACGGTGGTGAGGTGATCAATGGTGAGGCCAAGCTGGTCCAACTCATCCTGGGCACGCCATTCGGATTCCCGACCTTTCCATTGTTTCAAAGCGTGGGTCAGCACCTTCAGTTTGCAGGCCTCAATGATGCGGCGCACCGGATACTCCACCGTGGACAGACCAAAAGTGGCAAAGGAGAAGGCCAGGCCCCTTTTGGCCGGGGTGTCTCCGCCGTCCACCGTGGTGGCCATCGGATCGGTTTCGGGATAGAAAATGTTCAGAAACACCCGGTCTGCCACCGCCTGGTTCAGTTTGGTTTCGTCTTCCGGGCGGTTGTTGCGGGGTTCGACCAGGTAAGCCAGGTCATAAGGGGTGGCGTCTGGGGGCAGCACCTCCTGGCCCCACATCTGGTCGGGGTGCTTGATGGTCCTGTAGCGCTCGCGGTCCTCGTACAGAAAGTACTGGTTCAGTTCCACCAGGGCGTGGTAGGCGTTGGCCTTGCGGATCTCGGCCAGCGATTCATCGGTGATGGTGTAATTCGGGTGGGGAAGGGTGAGGATTGCCATGGACTTCTCTTCATTGCCCATGATCGAACGCAGCAAGATTCCCATGTCAGAAGCCGTGCCGCTGCAGGTGCCCCCCACCAGGGTGCCCACCACGATCACCCGCAGGCCTTCCCCCTGTGTGGAGGCATTGCTGGCAAACATCAGGTCGGTCTCGATCCCGGTGTTGTGTTCATTCAGGGCACGTTTGGCATCGGCAATGGTCAGGTCCCTGAGCCGGGAAAGCCGCTGGTTGATGGCACCCTTGATGTCATGGAAGTTCTTGGGATACAGCAGGGCCAGACGGCCCACCATGCGGATGTTGCCTGCACCGGTGTCCACGGCCCCGGCGGTCAATTTGCGCAGGGTGTCGATGTCGGCCCAGGTTTCCAGCGCAATGGATTCGTTGTAATTTTGCGGGTTGGTGATGATGTCCCGGTAGGCATCGGGTCCAATGCCCAGGGTGCGGAAGTCATCGCTGCCATTGAAGCGGCTTTTCATGCTGCCATCGGTCTCGATGGCCAGAAACTGCACCCAGGGGGCACGTTTGAGGGCACCAACTTCCCAGTCGATGCGTTCAGAGAGCGACTCCAGAATGCGGGTTCCAGTGCTGCCCAGTCCGATGACCAGGGTTTTGAAGACGCGGTAATTCTGCATGGTGTTTCCTCAGTCTCCTTACTGCTCGCCGCCGAAACGCCCGAGTGCCAGGGTCAGCACCAGCACGATCAGGACATAGGTGATGCCCAGGGTGATCACGGCCACCCAGTTGCCAGGGGTCAGCCAGTAATAGCAGCCACCGATCAAAACCAGAAAGATCACCCCCATTGAGAGCCACATGCCACTCTTGGTGGAAGGCACGGCTTCCCTGCCTCCGCCGAACAGCAGGTGGGCAAAAAGAATGGCGACAAAGTACCAGATCACCACGCCACCGGCCAGACGCAGCCAGAATTCGGTCTGCTGGTAGAGTTTCAGGCCATCATTGACATAATCCATAATTACTCCTTCACCAGACGGATCTGTAAGGTGCGTTCAATGTGCCGTGGAATCCCACTGCTGGACCTCACTTCTCCAGCAAAGACCGCAGAATGGTCTGGCAGGTCTGGTTTGAATGGAAGCACCAGATCGCGGGTGGCCACTTTGCCATCGATTTCTTTCAATTCAAAATTCTCACTGGTGCTGCGGATCTTGATGCCATTTGGCACCCTGATGATCTCTGCAAATTTCTCTGCTGGAGCCTGGGGCACATTCACCACATGGGTTCCGTCTTCACTGCTCACGCCTGTACCCGCCAGGGCCACCACCACCTTCTGAACGGGAATTCCAGCAAGGTCAAAACGCTGGCCTTCCACCTCCAGCACCCATCCTCCTCTGGATCCTCCACCTGCAAATGTGCGGTACAGCAGGTAAGCGATGCCCAGCAACAGGGGCACCAGAAGCAGGGCCACCGGGAAGGGTTTGCTTTCTGCAGGTTTGACAGGCTCAGAGGCTTTTTCCTGCCTCAGCACTTCACGGTTTTTGCCTTCTGGCAGGGCAGGACCCACAAAAGTCCTGGGGGCCACCAGAATCACATCCAGGCTGCCCGTGATGTTGCGTTCCGGGGTTTTCACAATGTAATTGATGGTGACTGTGGCCCCATCGCGGGTGCTGTCCACCCGGTTCCAGTTTTCCAGTGCGGTCAGGTAATCAGGGGCATTGAGGCCCAGCACCTTCTGTCCTGCTGCCCCGATGCTGGCTGCTGTGTTGGTGACCAGAAAAATCAGGGTGCCAGCGTCGTTCTGGAACTCCTGGGTGAGGCTGACAATGGCCTGCTCGGTGTCGTGGCCGCCAACAGATTCCTGCTGGGGGGTGGTGGGCCACAGGTTTTGCAGGGCGGTGCGCTCTTCAGCCGTGTTGCCCTGCAGGGTGCGGGTGAGGTCTGTTGTGGGTTTGTGCTCCCAGATTTGCATTTCCCAGGCCCTTGCGGTCACCCGGTCTCCGGTGACCCCCAGGTTTTGCACCAGCTGGGTGGCCACTTCACGGGCCGCCTGTGCCCCCAGCGGATCGGATTTGTAGTGTCCGGTGCTGAAAGCGAAGACCCAGTGCACATTCTGGGTGTCCAGGTTTCCAGTGCCGTCCTGAATGGCTTTCTTGGCGGCAGTTTGCAGTTTCAGAATGCCCGGTTCCAGGCTTTTCAGGTCCAGCTCGGGTTTGCCTTCCTGGGCCTGGGCATTCAGCAAACCAAGCAGCAGGAGGGCCGAGGGTAAACGCAGCAAGAGGGAACAGTTCATTAGGGAACAGTATAGTACAGTCCCCTCTCAGTGGACCCTCAAATCTCACATCTTGAAAACCCTGCATCACGAATGAATCCAGGACTCTAAATCATCTGCAGGTTTTTTAAAACAGTTGCTCTGGTGTGATTTGTTTTGCGGTGAGTTTTAAAAGATCCGCCAAAACAAAAGGCCTCAGGGAAATGCCTGAGGTCCTGACGTTCAGCAATATGGAATTCGCTCTTCAGGCAGGATGTCTTTCCTGGGCACTGCGCACCATGCGGGCCACCACACGTCGGGGCAGGAAACGGGGGGCCTGCACGGTCAGGTAGTTGCCCATGCCCTGAATGGCCACGGTTTCCCCTTTCAGCATGGCGTTGTAGCCGTACTGGGCCACCTCTGCAGAGGAAATCAGTTTCTTGCCCTGAATCAGTTTGGAGTCCTGCATGGCGGCCCGTTCCTGGAATCCGCTGGCAAATCCGCCGGGGCAGAAGGTGGTGACGGTCACGCCTGTGCCTTCAAGTTCGTTGGAAATGGCCTCTCCAAAAGACAGCACAAAGGCTTTGGTGGCGTAGTAAATGGCCATGAGTGGGCCAGGAAGGAAGGCGGCGGTGGAGGCGATGTTCAGCACCCGACCCTTGCCACGTTTGACCATGCCGGGGGTGAGCAGGCCGGTCAGTTCCACCAGGGCGCGCACATTCAAATCAATCATGTTCAGCTGCTCTGAAAGGAGCAGGTCAATGAACCTGCCGTAAGAGGCAAATCCGGCGTTGTTGACCAGCACATCCACCTGCAACCCTTTGCTGTTCAGGGTGTGGACCAGTTGCTGGCCTGCACCAACCTGGGAGAGGTCCTGGGAGATGGTTTCCACCTTGATGCCGTGTTTTTTGGAGAGGGTGTTGGCAGCGTTTTGCAGTTTGCTGGCGCTGCGGGCCACCAGAATCAGGTTGTGGCCGTCTTTTGCCAGCAGTTCGGCCAGATCGAAGCCCAGGCCGCCAGAGGCTCCGGTGATCAGTGCAGTGGGTCTGGTGTTGTTCATGGTGTGCATGGTGTGCTCCTTTGCAGAGGAACGGTCCTCTGGGGATGAAAATGGGGTTGTGGGATCTTGAAGTCAGAATAACTGACTGATGGTCATATATTAAATGACCAGTGGTCACTTGTCAATCTCTGCTGTTGTGAGGCTGGCAGAACAGCGTAAGCCAGGACACGCATGAGGTCAGGCCCTGCACCCCCTAAGCTGAAACTGGAGGACCTATGGACAGAATTCTGTTTTACCGAACCCAGGACTTGCACGGATACATGAGCAACTTCAGTGCCCACCGGGTCTTTCTGAAAGGCAAAACCTGGCGCACCACCGAACACTACTTTCAGGCCCAGAAATTTGCAGACACCGAATTCGAAGAACAACTGCGCCTGATCGAAAGCCCCATGAAGGTGGCCCAGGCTGGACGGGACCGCAAAAAACCCCTGCGCAAAGACTGGGAGGAGGTCAAAGAGCAGATCATGCTGGAGGCCCTCAGGGCCAAATTCACCCAGCACCGGGATTTGCGTGAACAACTGCTGGCCACTGGAAACGCTGAACTGATCGAACACACCGCCAACGACAGTTACTGGGCAGATGGGGGAGACGGCCACGGCCTCAACCGCCTGGGGATCCTGCTCATGCAGGTCAGAGAGGAATTGAAAGAATAAACCATGCGAAAACTTGCTGCATCCCTCATTGCTTTTTCCCTTCTGGCAAGCACCCATGCCCAGTCCATGAGCCAACAGTCCCTCATTGAACATTACCCCCCAGACCGCACATCAAAGCGCATCCCTGTGGAAACCTGTCAGAACAGCCATCCCAGTGCATCACAGACCCTCCTGACCTGCTCCAGAGTCCGGGTTGTTCACACCCACCAGGACGTGAGCAATTACGATGAATCCCCAGACATCCAGCTGGAACTGCCCAGAGGCATCACCCTGACGGTCAAAATGGACCATCTGCCTTATTTTGTGGGCAATGCGTATCAGACAGATTTGAATGGGGACAACCGCACAGACCTGATGCTGACGTTGCCCTGGGGTGCTCTGGGCCTGGGCGGAGAGCGGGCCGTGGTGGTCTTTGCAGTTTCCTCAGGAGACAGCTACCAGCTTTCAGCCATGGATTCTTTCAGCTTTGGGCCTGCTGCTTTGATTCGCAAAAACAATCAGAATTTTGTGCTGCACAGTGCCTTTGTGAACACCACAGGCAAAGACGGCAAGGACCACAGCTTCTTTGTGTACAGTCACCTCAAAATCGAAAACGGAAAACTGCAACTGGATGCCCAGCAGAGCAGGGTCTGGATTCAATACACCTTCAGACCCAATGGTGCCCTGACCTCACTGTTGACCCCACAGCAAAAAACCACAGGCTGGAACAATTACCTGAAATGGACCACCGAAGATGGCATGCAGCAGGGGATTTTTCGCAAGGTGCAGTGACCTGACAGCACTGCATTTTAGAGCTTTTGACAGAACAAAAAGAGGGCTTCTGGGAGGTTTTTGTTGTGCAATGGGAAGCTTCAAAAGAAGCCTCCCATTGCACGGATAAACGCAGTAAACAGGGTATAGTGAGGCAAATGCCCAAAATTCTGCTTCGTGTCCTGCTGTGGGTGGTGGGTCTGGGACTGGGACTCACGGCCCTGATTTATGCCCTGACCTACCATCCCAGAGACCTGCAAGAAGAAAGCATCTCGTGCACCCCAGATGCCCCGGTCCTGAAAGCAGGCCAGAACCTCAAGGTGCTGAACTGGAACATCCAGTATCTGGCAGGCAAAGGGTATGTGTTTTTTTATGACCTTCTGGACGGCAGTGGTCCAGACACCCGACCCTCAAAAGAAGCCATGGCCACCACCCTGCAGGAAGTGGTGCGGGTCATCAAGGCAGAAAACCCCGATGTGGTGTTGCTTCAGGAAGTGGACACCCATTCCAAACGCACCGATTTTCAGGACCAGGAAAAGCTGCTGGCAGAGCAACTGGGGTATGCCTGCTCCAGCAGCGCTTATTACTGGAAAGCTGCATTTGTGCCCCACCCTAAAATTCTGGGTGCAGTGGGCATGAAGGTGGTGACCTTCTCCAGGTTCAAAATCGATCAGGCCTACAGGCACCAGTTGCCCCTGATTCCTGCAGACCCCGTGACCCAGGCGTTCAATTTCAGACGGGCCATTCTGGAAGTGGTTTTGCCCATCGAGGGCAAAGACGGCCTGCACATCATGAACACCCACCTGGACGCCTTTGCCCAGGGCACCGACGCCATGGAAAAGCAGGTGCTGAAAACCCGCGCTGTGCTGGAAGGTGCAGGAAAGAACGTGCTGATTGGCGGGGATTTCAATTTGCTGCCGGATCATGCCGCCAGAGATCGACTGCCCACACAGCTTCAGGCCTATTACAACCCGACCAGCGAACTGAACATCATTTTGCAGCAGTACAGCAGCACCCCATCCCTGCAAGAGGTGAAAGACCAGCCTGAAACCTGGTTCACCCACTACCCCAACGATCCGCTGGCCAGAGGGCCAGACCGCACCATCGATTACTTCTTTTACGGCTCTGGCGTGAAGGTGGGAGCGCACCATGTGCGCCGCGAGGACACTTTAAAGGTCTCGGACCACCTGCCTCTGGTGGCGGAGTTTGAGGTGCAGTGAACCCTTTTTGATCCACTGCAGGCCCGCAGCCCTTGATGCGGGTCTTTTTTTGTGCAAGTATATAGACACTTAAGGTACCTAGAAATGTAAGACACTTAAAAGGTAAGGTACTGAATCAGGAGGGCACATGGACCAGAAATTCAAACAGGGCACTCTAGACCTCATCTTGCTGACCGTGCTGGAACAGAAACCCATGTATGGGCTGGAAATCCTCAAAGCCGTCAACGAGAAATCAGGAGGCATTTTCAGCTTCAAAGAAGGCAGCCTTTACCCCAGCCTGCACAAACTGGTGAAAGAGCAATGCATTGAAGCCTACTGGGAGCCCTCCACCTCAGGAGGTCCACCCAGAAAGTATTACAAACTGACAGACATTGGCCTGGGCACCCTCAAAAGCAAAAAAGAAGAATGGGCCACCCTCAAAAATGGCATGGATCTGCTGCTCAGGTTTACATGAGCACCGTAGACCGGTACATCAAAAAAGCCACCCTGGGCCTGCCCAGAAAAGAACGTCTGGATCTGGCTGTGCAATTGCGCATGCATATGCAGGAAAAAACAGCCGAATACATGGAGCAGGGTTTCCCCAGAGAGGAAGCAGAATACCTGACCCTGCAGGACATGGGGGATCCTCAAGTTCCCTGGATGCAGCGCTGGAGACACTTTTTGCAATACCAGTTGCCCTATCTGGTGCTGGGCGGGGTGCTCCTCTGGGGATGGAATGTGGCGAGGCAGCATCCTGCACCCATGGTCAAACTGACCCCACTCACCAGTGCAGAGTGGATGACCGTCCAGAACCACCCCCTGTTTAAAGGGCTGAACCGTTTTGAAAGCTTCAGCGCAGTTCTGCCTGAACACAGCCTTGGATTCGAATTGCTGGTTTTTCAGCAGGGCAAAAGTGTTGAAAAGACCACTGTGAAGGTTCCAGCCCTCCCCGAACGCAACCTCAGCACCCGTTACCTGCCCAGCCATTTCATCCCAGAGGTGAAAGTGGTGGTGGGGTTCTCTGAAAAACCCACCCAGGCATGTGGAAAACACAACCAGTGGAGTGTGATGGTGCTTTCCAGCAGCAACGAAGCCGTGACCGGCTGCGGAAACCTCAACCTGCAAAATTTTTACCCCAGTTCTCGCAGCTTCGTGGGCACCAATGCAGGATTTCATCTGACAGAGGACCAGTGGCTGCCCCTGTGGGCCATGGCTTCTTACCCTGTGCAGGACCCCTGTGAAGGCCAGAAGCTCAAAGACTGGAGGGACTGTGCAGGAGGGATGGGTCAAATCGAGGCCAGACCCAACCTGCACTGGGACAACTATGTGTTCGTGGGCATTCGTGCACTGCAAGACTCCAGCGTTTCAAAACAGCATTATCAGCTTGCCTGGACTGGAAAAAATGAATTTGACACGGCTGGATTTCAGATTCTGCCTGCAGGAGAAAACCCATGAAAACCATTGACCAGTACATTCACAAAGCCACCCGGGGACTCCCCAGAAAAGAACGCATCGATGCCGCTGCAGAACTGCGTGCCCACATGATCGAGAAAATCAAAGACCTGATGCAGCAGGGGTTTTCCAGGGAAGAAGCCGCTTACCTTGCGGTGCAGGAGATGGGCAGTCCAACGGTACCGTTCTGGCAGCGCTTCAGACACTTTGCCCAGTACCAGTTGCCTTACTGGGTGCTGGGGGCAGTGCTGCTGAGTGGGGGCTACTGGTGGGGCAAGGACAACCTGTTTGCCCCAAAAGCGGGTGTTTATGCCTTGCAGGACATTGGCGTAAAGGAAATGAAAGACATCCTCAACCTGGGCTCCCAGAGCACTTCAGGCTGGAAAGGGGTCAAGGTGGTTTTCCCGACGGAAACCCGTCACTTGACCGTGATGCTGATGGAAGGTGCCCGGCCAGGCATGAGCCGCAGCACTCCGGCGGTGCCCCAACCAGGCGAAGAAGGCAAACCGAACAATTTTCGTTTTCAGGAAACCTTCTTGCTGGGTCTGAACAGCAAAGCCTCCATTCCCGATTGCCCTGGGCCTGGATTGGTGGTTCTGAACCTGAGCAAGGAGACCACTGCTGATCTGTCCACCTGTACGGGCATCCCAATGGACAGCAAGGCCAGCATCATTGAACCCTGGCGGGTGGCGTCGGCCGCCCTGGGTTCGGGTGAGCTTCACCTCAACACCTGGACCCCCATTGCCGAACTGTATTTGCCCGATCCCATGAAATGTGATCCTTCAGGAGCCTGCCGAAATGTGGACCAGGGAGAAACCATCAACCGGACCCGTCTGGACCACTGGAGGGTGTTGATGGTCTACGCCTCTAACCATCAAGAGGCACCTGCACCAGAACTGCACTGGAACAGGGGTCAGGAACACTGGACTGTGACAGAACACCAGTGAAGCCCTGAGCTCAGGGTTTCTGGATGATGTAAGCCATCCCGCCAGAGTGCTGCAGCCACAGTTTTTCCAGAATGGCCCGGTCGTAGGTGATCCTCACATGGGTGTCGTCTTTTCCTGCCGGGTCGTTCACCACCACATTGCCGTTTCTGTCAAAGCCGATGACCACCATCAGGTGCCCCGGGCTCTGGGGAAGAAAAGCGTGGGGCAACTCCCCCCGTTTCCAGGCGGCACTGATCACCACAGGAACCCCTTTTGCAATCCACTTTTCAACCTCGCCCAGGTTCTCCAGACGGGTCACGTGGGCATTCAGGCCATAACCCCCCACCACTGCCATGTTGAACACCCAGTTGCCACTTCCTCCGTACCCGGGGTCATGGGTTTTCCGGGCAGCATCCCGGACCGACAGATCCACGCCGTAATATTTCAACATCATGCTGATGCTGGCAGGGCTGCACCACAACACCCCCTCAGGGTAAATGGCCTGAGACCTTCCAGGGACATCCAGCACTTTGCCCCAGACGGTCTTGTTGGGCGGGTAAGTTGCAGGCTTTGTCTCTGCAGAGGTCATCACTGTGATGTTGCGCAGTTCAGGCGTCAGACCTGCTTTGTTGCTCTGCCCCGTTGAGTTGCTTTGCAAAGTCACCCGGTACTGGTATTTGCTGCCTTTTTTGCTGAGCTTCAGGGTGTCGGTCAGCACTTTTGCATCTGCGTCCTGCTGGCCGTTGACGCTGCGGCGCACCTTATCGTCTTCAGACCAGATGCCCAGGACAAAGTACCTGCTCCAGTGATCATCCATGTACACCCGGGCTTCCAGCAGCATCTGGGTGCCCACTGGAGAACGGCCATTCCAGGAGAGGATCAGGGTGTCAAAATCAGGCACAGAGACCTCGGCAGATTCCAGGGTGCCTGTGGTCTGACCTGCAGCAAGTTTCAGGGTGGGTCCAGCAGAAAGCTGTTTCAGGCTTCCTTGTTGCAAGGCTTCAGCGTTAAAAGTCTGGAGGGTGGTTCTGGCATGGGCGGTCATGAAAAGCAAAAAAAACAGAAAAAGCAAAGACAGGGATCTGGATTTCATGGTCTGTTCTGAAGTTTAAAGCATTTGGCAGAAGAATCATGAGGTTGCGATCTTTGGTGGTTACGGATCAGCGCAGCAACCAAAAAACAGGGAGAGGACATCCTCTCCCTTGTTCATGAAGCTGGTGTTCAGAGCAATTCAGCAATGGCGGCATCCACATACCAGACAGGGTTCTCCACCCGTTCAATGGGATGTTTGCCGCTTTTGTTTTTGACTTCCAGCAGCACTTCTTTTTTGTTGGCTCCGGTGGCCAGAATGTGAATGTTGCTGGACTGGTTGATCTCTTCAAACGTGAAGGTGATGCGCCAGGTGTTCAGCTTTGGTACAAAGTTGGCGACCACACGGCCAGATGCTTCCAGGGCTTCTGTTTCAGGAAACAGGCTGGCGGTGTGCCCGTCGTCCCCCATGCCCAGGTAGCACAGGTCCAGCTGGTCAGGCAGGACAGCAGTGTAACGTGCTGCAGCTTCCTGGGGGTCCAGCTCGCCTTCCATGCGGAAAACGTGCTGGGGATCAATGCCCACCACATCCAGAAAGGTGTCTCTGGCAGTTTTGTAATTGCTGTCCTTGTGGTCTGCAGGCACCGTGCGTTCATCGCTGAAGTAAAAACGCACTTTTGACCAGTCCAGATCCATCTGGGAGAGGGCTTTGTAAAGGTGCACAGGGGTGCTGCCTCCAGAGAGGGCCACTGTGAACACGCCTCTGTCCTGAACGGCCTGCTGGTAAAGGTCTGCAAATGCACGGGCGGCATCCTGCCCGAGTTCCTGGGGGGTGCTGGAAATGTGGTACTTCATGTTTCTCCTTGTTAAAATTCCTCCCCGTTGGGGGAGGAACGTGAATTTGAAGGCGCGGTGGGGGTCAGTACGCTTTGGCGTTCTTCAAAGAGGCATCAAACACGCTGGGGTTTTCCTGACCGTCCAGCACGTAGCCCAGCAGGGCAGCAATGGAACGCATGGGCTGGTGCAGGGTGTTGTGGTGGCTGCCAGAAGTCAAATTGATGTTGACGTCCACGCAGTCAGAGTTCAGCGCTCTGGCACTCAGGGTGGCCCCATCTGCCTTGATGTCGAAGCCCAGAATTTCACCGTTGCCGCGCCCATCAGCGGGTTCAGGGTGCAGGGTGATGTTCTTCAGGTCGGTCCAGCCCAGCCTGGAAGCAAACCAGCCCAGGTACAATCTGGCAACCACATCCCTGCGGCGACCCTCGGCATAATACACGTCCAGTTTTTCAATCTTGTTCAGCAGGGCAGAGGCCTCAGGAGAATCGAAAAGCTGCGCGGTGATTTCACGCCAGGACAGGGTTCTGGCCCAGTTCAGGTCGGTGAGGTCGTAACGGGCATCTGGGGGGATGTTCAGCGTCACGGTGTCTGCAATGACCAGATCTGCCAGTTCAGCCAGTTCTTCCAGCAACTCGGCGTTGGGGTTGCGGTAGGTGCCCCACCACACGTAAGTCTGCACGCCGGGTTGCAGCAGGGGCAGGATCGCGCCGGTCAGGTGTTCTTCCTGCCCGTAAATCACCAGACGCTCGATGTAACGGCCCCTCTGGTCAAAGATGCTGACCTCCACACGCACGCCCTGCTGTTCAGGGTCGATGATCCCAACGATCTGGCGTTTGGCATGGCGGGCATTCAGCTCTGTAAGTGCGGTCAGCACGTTGTCCTGCAAGTCCAGCTCGGTGATCACCACGATGTTGCCGGTGTGGGTGCGGTATTCCTGGTTGGTTTGCGCCCAGAGTTTCTCCAGGGCTTTCGGTGCCTGTCTGACATCGGTGGTCACAGGACCGTGCATGGGTTACCTCACAATCTCCGCCAGCGGCGGTTGGGGCCGAGCAGGTCGTCGGCAGCGTCGGGACCCCAGGTTCCAGCCTTGTAGTTGGGGAACTCTGGAGCGGGCTCTTTCCATGCTTCCAGAATACCGTCAACGAGTTGCCATGCAAGTTCCACCTCGTCCTCACGGGGGAACAGGGTGGCGTCTCCCAGCATGCTGTCCAGCAGGAGGCGTCCGTAAGGGGTTCCGGTCAGTTGTCCGAAGGCGTCGTATTTGAAATCCATCACCACTTCGCGCAGGTAGTTGTCCTGGCCAGGCACTTTGGAATTGAACTTCAGGCTCATGCCCTCGTCCGGCTGGATGCGGATGGCCAGCACGTTGCGTTCTGCCTTGTTGGGAAAGATGTCCGAGGGGGGATTTTTGAACACCACGGCAATCTCGGTGACTTTTTTGGGCAGGCGCTTGGCGGTGCGCAGGAAAAAGGGAACGCCCTGCCAGCGCCAGTTGTTCACCTCAAGTTTGAGGGCCACATAGGTGGGGGTCACGGATTCGGGGTTCACGCCTTTTTCTTCGCGGTAACCCGCGACATTTTCACCGTAAAGGGTGCCCTTGCCGTACTGTCCACGCACAGCGAACTCTGCCACGCGCTCTTTGGGGATGGGGGTGATGCTCTTTAAAACCTTCACCTTCTCGTCCCGGATGGCATTGGCATCAAAGTTGGCGGGAGGTTCCATCGCCACCAGCGAGAACATCTGCATCAGGTGGTTCTGCAGCATGTCGCGCATGATCCCGGCTTCCTCGTAGTAGGCTCCGCGCCCTTCCATCCCGAGGTCCTCAGAGGCAGTGATCTGGATGTGCTCGATGTACTGCCTGTTCCACAGCGGCTCGAAAATCACGTTCCCGAAGCGCATGGCCATCAGGTTCTGCACGGTTTCTTTGCCCAGGTAGTGGTCGATGCGGTAAATCTGGTGCTCTTCCCAGGTCTGGTGGATGTGGGCGTTGAGCTGACGGGCGCTTTCCAGATCCACCCCGAAAGGCTTCTCAATGACCAGTCTGCGCCAGAAGCCATCTCCTTCTTCCTGCAGGCCCTGCTCCCCCAGAAGTTCAGCAATGGGCGCAAACACACTGGGAGGGGTGGCGAGGTAGAACAGCACATTGCCGCCCGTATCGCGCTGGCGGGACACCTCTTCGATTTTTTCCTTCAGTTTTCTGAAGGTTTCAGTCTGGTCAAAGGGACCGCCCACGAAGAACAGGCCTTCCTGGAAACCATCCCAGGTCTGCTGGTCGAAGTCTCCGGTTTCCTTGCTGGTTTTCACGCTGTCTTCTGCGAAATCCCGGAAACCCTCATCGGACCAGTCGCGGCGGCCCACGCCCACAATGGAGAAATTGGGGTTCAGTTCGCCTTCCATGGCCAGACGGTACAGGGCAGGAAGCAGTTTGCGCTGCGTCAAATCGCCCACACCAAAAATCACCAGCACGCAGGCGTCTGGGGTGCGGCGTCTGCGCATGCCTTCACGAAATGGATTACTCATCACTCACCTTTTTCACTGCATGCCCACCAAAGGCATTGCGCATGGCAGACAGCACTTTCCCAGCGTAGGACTGGTCTTGCTGGCTGCGCAGACGCATCTGCACACTGAGGGTGATCACCGGAGCAGGAACGCCCTCCTGAATGGAGTCGATCACCGTCCAGCGGCCCTCGCCCGAGTCAGACACATAATCAGAAAGTTCTTTCAGCTCGGGGTCGTTCTTCAGGTATTCGGCGGTGAGGTCGAGTAACCAGCTTCTCACCACGCTGCCGTGCCGCCACAATTCCGTGATGTTGGCAAGGTTCAGCCCGAATTCTTCTTTGGCGCGCATCAGTTCGAGACCTTCGGCGTAGGCTTGCATCATGCCGTACTCAATGCCGTTGTGGACCATTTTGACAAAATGCCCTGATCCTGTGGGTCCGACGTGTAGCCAACCTTTGGGATTGGGGGCGAGGTCTGCAAAAACCGGGCTGACGTGCACCACAGCTTCGGTGTCGCCACCGATCATCAGGCAGTAGCCTTCTTCCAGACCCCAGATGCCTCCAGACGTTCCAGAATCAATGAAGAACATGCCTTTGGCTTTGAAAATCTCTCCACGGCGCATGCTGTCCTGGTAGTTGGAGTTGCCTCCATCAATCACAATGTCATTTTCAGAAAGCTTTTCCAGAAGCGCTTCCAGGGTGCTGTCGGTGGGTTTGCCGTGTGGCACCATCACCCACACCACCTTGCGCTCAGGCAGGGCAGCCACCAGGTCATCCAGGGAGGAGACCACCTGTGCGCCGTGCTCTGTGGCTTTCTGGCGGTTTTCCTCGCTCAGGTCAAAGCCGACAATTTCATGTCCAGCACGAATGAGTCGGGTGGCCATGTTTCCGCCCATTTTTCCCAGACCAATCAAACCTATTTTCATGACACTGATGATAAACCCTGGGGGTCAAAAAGCAACGTGCCAATTTCATATTTGTGTATATGAGACACTTTGGCCCTGCCCCCCACCTCGCTTGAAGGGAACTGCGTCCCTTCTTCGCTTTCCTCCCCCTCAGGGAGGACCTGTCGCAGACAGTGGAGGGGAAAACCCAGGGGAGGATCTGTCGCAGACAGTGGAGGGGAAAACCCAGGGGGAGGAAAGCGAGTGTAACGAGCGAGGTGGGGGTCGGCAGGGGGAATGAACAAAACCTAAACAAAAACCACTTTCAGCATGCACTTTATCCGCTTATGATTCGAATATGCGCCTCTCCCGTTTCTGGAAAACCGTCCTGTCCATTGCGGGCATCAACCACCTCTACCAGATGTTTCACAACACGGCGTTTGCCAGAAAGCATTTCATGCCGGGCAACCGGGTGGATGTGGGCGGCTACCACCTGCACTATGAATTGATGGGGGAAGAGCATGAAGGCCCCACCGTCATTCTGGAAGCAGGGATGGGGGGCAGCACCCCGTACTGGACAGCCATTTCTCCCACTGTATCCAAGTTCGCCAGGGTGCTGAGTTATGACCGGGCAGGTTATGGCTGGAGCGACAACCGCACAGGGAAATGCTCCATGGACTGTCTGGTGGAAGAACTGCACCATTTGCTCCAGGCGGCAGACATCAAACCGCCTTACATCCTGGTGGGACATTCTTTTGGAGGGGTCGTCAACCGCATTTATGCGCAGAAGTATCCCGATGAGGTGGTGGGCATGATCCTGGTGGACTCTGCCACCGTCTGGAAAGGCAAGGGAGGGCAACTTCACCGCAGTGCAAGACGCGCACAGATCCGGCACCGCCTGATCCGACTGGGTTTGCCCCTGTGGATTGCCCAGCTCAATCTGATTTACCCGCTGATGCAAAAACCGCTGGGTGAGATCCCCTGGAAAACCAAATTTGCCCTCATCAACATGTTTTTTCTGCGCAAATCTGCACGCACCTACCTGACCGAACTCTCCATCGTGGCAGATGCTGTGAAAGATGCAGAGAAAGAAAGCAGCCTGGGAGACCTCCCCCTGACCGTGATCCGCCACGGCCATGAGATGTCCAAAGATGCCCCCACCCTGCTCAAAGAAACCGAAAAAATCATGATTGAGGCCCAGGAAAGGCTGCTGAAACTCTCCACCCAGGCCCGCATGATGGTGGCCAAGAAAAGCGGTCATCAGGTGATCATGGACCAGCCTGAAGTGGTGGTGCAGGCCATCCGGGAAATGCAAAAGCACCTGGTCGAAGGCTGGGAGCCGCCGATTTCAAAAAAGTCCTTAGACCTGATCGAAGCCTGAGGCGCAAAACCACAGGTTTGTGGTCCATCTGGCGTTTTTAGTGGCGTTTTAAAGAGGCCGCTTTAAAAGAAGCAGCGCTCAGCAAAACAGAAGGGGACAGCCTGCATAAATCATCACCAGTCTTTGTAAAAAAGGTTTTTCAGAACTGTGTTGGTGCCGGCCTCAAGGTCACTTTCCAGGTCATCCAGCGATTTTGAAATGCCAAAAGTGTAGTTGTTCCAGAGGGTGACGTACTTCAGGGCACCCACCTGGAGGGCAATCACATCAAAATTTGCGTGGAAAAGGTACTCCCCATTGTCTTGCTGGAAAGCCTGAACATTGAAACGGAAGACATGGTCCTGTTCGGTGCAGTTGGTTTTGTCGTCTTTAACTTGCAGGTTGTCCTTTCTTCCCTGGGCAAAGAGGCTGAAGTGCATTTCCTGAATGGAGTGAAAGTAATTGCTCAGGGGAATGTTTTTCTTTCCATCCACAAAGACTGTGCTGGAAATCCAGCAAATTTTCTTCACCTGTTTGAGGTTGTTGGGATCGGCAAGCACATCAGGGACTGTTGTGGCCTGGGCAGAGGAAAACAAAGCCAGCATCAAAATGACATGTCTCATGGCATCAGCATAGCGCAGGCTGGTTGAATTCTGAGCAGAAATGCCTCTTCGCATCAGCAGAGGTGCTCTACAATGTCCCCATGCAAGAGGGCGCAGTGACTTTTTCCGTTTCCAGACTCGTCAGACCAGACCGCATTCCAGACTTCGAGGCCTGGGTGAAGGGCTTTGGGGAGATTGCCCAGAAGTACCCCGGACACCTGGGGGTGGGGGTGATCCGTCCGGTGGACGGGGCCGCGCCCGAGTACACCATGATCATCCGGTTTGATTCTTACGACCACTTCAAGAACTGGCAGGAGTCCCCGGAGCGCCAGGAATGGCTGGACCGCTCTGAACCCATGATTCAGGGGGAACCCAGAATGAACATCATTCCCGGTCTGGAGTACTGGTTCACGCCTCCCACGGCTCCGGTTTTAAAAACCCCTCCGCAGCACAAGCAGGTGGTGGCCGTGATGCTGGGGCTTTATCCTCTAAGTCTTTTGATGTCTTACATCGCCCCTCACTGGTTTTCGGGGATGCCCTTTCCAGTGCGGCAGTTTTTCAGTTCGATGGTGGTGGTGGTCCTGATGACTTATGTGGTGATGCCCAGCGTCAACAAATGGTTGCGGGTGTGGCTGACCCGTTGAATCCATTCAGAAATCAGGGAAATCAGGGAAATCAGGTGTGAGGCGGTCTTTTGCGGACCGCTGCTTTTTTGGACCCCAAAATTGTGAAGCATGAACATCATAAAAATGTCAAGTCGGGCAATTACAATTAACTTTTTGATGTTCTGCAGAGCAAAGAGCACCCCCATCCCCTTGCAACATTGGGGATGATGGGGTACACTTACAAAGTTGCAATTCCCGAGTGGGAGTTAGAGACAAACCCGAAATTCTTTCAGTGGGCTTCAAACATCCCACTCAAAGGGAGTGATTACACTGCCAACCGTTAACCAACTTCTCCGCAAAGGCCGCGCTGTTCTGAAGAAGAAAAGCAAAGTGCCCGCGCTGAAAAGCAGCCCCTTCCGCCGTGGTGTGTGCACCGTTGTGAAAACCACCACCCCCAAAAAACCCAACTCCGCTCTGCGTAAGATTGCCCGTGTGCGTCTGACCAGCGGCTTCGAAGTCACTGCTTACATCCCCTCGTCCGTGGTTCACTGGACACCGCAGGTGTGAAAGACCGTAAGCAGAGCCGTTCCAAATACGGAGCGAAGCGTCCCAAGCCCGGCCAGGCGGCCGCTGCTGGGAAGAAGAAGTAAGGGGTTTAGGACATGGCAAGACGTCGTAGAGCAGAAGTACGCGAAGTACAACCCGATCTGGTGTACCAGTCCACCCTGGTGAGCTCCATGATCAACAAAATCATGCGCGATGGCAAAAAGAACCTGGCAAGCCGTATTTTCTACGGAGCCTGCCGTCTGATCCAGGAGCGCACCGGCCAGGAGCCCCTCAAGGTGTTCATGCAGGCTTATGACAACGTCAAGCCCCGCGTGGAAGTCCGCTCCCGCCGCGTCGGCGGATCCACCTACCAGGTGCCCGTCGAAGTCAGCGCCCGCCGTGCCCAGAGCCTGGCCATCCGCTGGATGATCCTCGCCAGCGACAGCCGTCCTGAGCGCACCGCCATTGAGCGCGTTGCCGGAGAAATCCTCGACGCAGCCCAGGGCCGTGGCGGCGCCATCAAGAAAAAAGACGACGTAGAGCGCATGGCAGAAGCCAACCGTGCTTACGCCCACTACAGGTGGTAATCCATGGCTAACGAGTACCTGAACGATTTCCGCAACATCGGAATTGCCGCGCACATCGACGCCGGTAAAACCACCACCACCGAGCGCATCCTGTACTACACCGGCCGCACCCACAACATCGGTGAAGTGCACGACGGCGCAGCCACCATGGACTGGATGGCCCAGGAGCGCGAGCGTGGCATCACCATCACCGCTGCTGCCACCACCGCCCACTGGGAGCGTTTCGGCAAGGACTACACTGTCAACATCATTGACACCCCCGGCCACGTGGACTTCACCATCGAAGTGGAGCGTTCCATGCGCGTGCTGGACGGTGCTGTTGCCGTGTTCGACTCCAGCCAGGGCGTGGAGCCCCAGTCTGAAACCGTGTGGCGTCAGGCCGACCGTTACGGGGTTCCCCGCATCGCGTTTGCCAACAAGATGGACAAGACCGGAGCCAGCTTCGAGCTGGTGCTGGGCGACATCAAAGAGCGTCTGGGAGCCATTCCTGCGCCCATCCAGTACCCCATGGGTGAAGAGAACGACTTCAAAGGCATCATTGACCTGGTTCGCCAGCGCGCCTACACCTACACCAACGACCTCGGGACCGACATCAAAGAGCATGACATCCCCGAGCAGTTCGCTGACAAAGTCGAAGAAATGCGTGCCCAGCTGATTGAAGCTGCCGCAGAAGTCGACGAAGCCGTGATGGAAAAGTACCTCGAAGGTGAAGAACCCACCGTTGAGGAACTGGTCGCCGCACTGCGCAAAGGCACCATCGCCCAGAAAATCTTCCCTGTGCTCTGCGGAAGTGCCCTGAAAAACAAAGGTGTACAACTTCTGTTGGACGCCGTGATCGATTACCTGCCCAGCCCCCTGGAAGTGCCCGCCATCAAAGGCACCACCGATGAAGGTGGCAGCAAGGAATTCCCTGCCGACGACAAAGGCGAACTGGCTGCTCTGGCGTTCAAGATCATGTCCGACCCCTACGTGGGCCGTCTGACCTTTGTGCGCATCTACTCGGGCACCATGAAGTCCGGTTCCTATGTGCAGAACACCACCAAAGGCAAGCGCGAGCGTGTCGGTCGTCTGCTGAAAATGCACGCCAACCAGCGTGAAGAAGTTCAAGAGCTGAAAGCTGGAGAACTCGGAGCCGTCATCGGTCTGAAAGACGCCGGAACCGGCAACACCCTGATCGGTGAGGACGACGATTTCGTGGCCCTGGAAAGCATCGAAGTTCCAGATCCCGTGATCACCCTGGCCATCGAGCCCAAAACCAAGGCCGACCAGGAGCGCATGGGCGTGGGCCTCTCCAAACTCGCCGAAGAAGACCCCACCTTCCGCGTGGCCACCGACCCCGAAAGCGGTCAGACCACCATCGCCGGAATGGGCGAGCTTCACCTCGAGATTCTGGTGGACCGTCTGAAGCGTGAACACAAAGTGGAAGCCAACGTGGGTGCACCCCAGGTGGCTTACCGCGAGACCATCACCAAAGCCGTTGACGTTGAAGGCAAATTCGTGCGCCAGTCCGGTGGTCGTGGTCAGTACGGTCACGTCAAGATCAAGGCCGAGCCCCTGCCCCCAGGAACCGGCTTCCAGTTCGAGAACGGTGTGGTCGGCGGAACCGTGCCCAAAGAGTACATCGGCCCAGCCCAGAAGGGCATCGAAGAAGCCATGCAGTCCGGCCCCCTCCTCGGCATGCCCGTGGTGGACCTGAAAGTGACCATCTACGACGGAAGCTACCACGAAGTGGACTCCAGCGAAATGGCCTTCAAGATCGCCGGTTCCATGGCCCTCAAAGAAGCCGTCCAGAAAGGCGCACCTGCCATTCTGGAGCCCGTCATGCGCGTGGAAGTGACCGTGCCTGACGAGTACATGGGCGACATCATCGGCGACCTGAACAGCCGCCGTGGCCAGATCCAGGGCATGGAAGCCCGTGGCAACGCACAGATCGTGAAGGCCTTTGTGCCCCTCTCCGAAATGTTCGGTTACGCCACCGACATGCGTTCCATGACCCAGGGACGTGCTTCTTACAGCATGTTCTTCGACCACTACGCCACCACCCCCACCAACATCGTCAACCAGCTCATCAAGAAATAATTCCTGCTGCAGCACCGTTGATGCTTGAAACCCACCCGCAAGGGTGGGTTTTTCATCCTGGTGTGCTTTGATGGAGCATGGACTTGAAATCTCGATTTGAAACCTTTGCTCAAAAAGGCGAGAGGCACACCCTGGATCTCAAAACCGGGGAGCATATTGAGGGATACATTCTGGAGGTTTTTGAGGACCACCTGCTGTTTGGTCTGGGTGGCCCTATGGCTCCAGATCAGCCTCTGCAGGTTTTTCTGGATCAGGTGGATGTGCAGACCCTCTGGTGCTGGGATGCGGCAGCAGGCAAATACGTGAGGCCAGAATTCAAGCAGCATTCGTAGTGTTCTGTTTCTGAGGGTTTCACCATCATCTGAATTTAACCCCTCAAAAACAAATGTTGCATTCTCAAATGACATCTGCTACTTTGATTCAGGACAGCTCAACTGTTCAAATTTCAGCGTCAAGCTGGAAAGGTGCAAAAGCATGGTGGACGAAACCTCAATATACCGCCTCCAGGAGCAAAAAAGCTCTGGGTTTTGCTTGTTGCACCACCCTGACTTTTAAACCACTCTGAACATTCAGAGGGCTGCACCTGGAGGCACACAACCAGAGCAGCCCTCTTTTTGGCCTTTCACTTTTTATCAGGTGAAGGCAAACATCAAACATGTCTTTATTAACATGAAATGCCTGATTTGATGTTTGCTGCCCCATCAAAAAATGGCTGGAGGTTTCTCGCTGTGATTGCCCCAGAAAGGGAAGTCATATGTTCACACGTCAAGAGCAACACCTTCAAAAACAAAAGCATCTTCGCAACATTGGGATTGCTGCGCACATTGATGCAGGCAAAACCACCACCACCGAACGCATCCTGTTTTTGACCGGGGTGACCCACCGCATCGGAAATGTGGATGCGGGCACCACCACCACCGATCACCTGCCTGAGGAAAAAGCCAGAGGCATCACCATTGCTGCTGCAGCCATTGAAACCTCCTGGAAGCGGGCAGGGGAGACCTGCATCCTGAATGTCATTGACACCCCCGGTCATGTGGACTTCACCATCGAGGTGGAGCGTTCCATGCGGGTGCTGGATGGTGCTGTGGCTGTGCTGGATGCCTCTCAGGGGGTGGAGCCCCAGTCCGAGACCATCTGGCGTCAGGCCGAGCGTTACCGGGTGCCCAGAATTGTTTTTGTGAACAAGATGGACAAGGTGGGTGCAGATCACGCCAGGGTGCTGCAGGATTTGCAGGAGAAACTGGGTGCAAAAGCCCTGCCTGTGCAGATCCCCATCGGAGAGGGAGTGGATTTTGTGGGTCTGGTGGACCTGATTGAGCTGCAAGCGTTCACTTTTGAAGGGTTGCAAGCTGTTGCAGCAGCACTTCCTGCCGAAGCCCTGCTTGCCCGCCAGAAACTCATTGAAGGACTGGCAGAGGTGCATGATGGCATGCTGGAACAGTACATGGCGGGTTCAGAGGTGTCTGCAGCGCAGTTGAGGCATGCCCTGCGTGAAGTGACCCTGCAGGAACTGGCTTTCCCGGTGCTGTGTGGCAGTGCCCTGAAAGACAAAGGCATTCCCATGCTGCTGGACGCCATCATCGACTTCCTGCCTTCCCCCGAAGAGCGTCCTGTGCCTGAAAGCATCCCCTATGGTGCCCTGAGTGCTCTGGCCTTCAAGGTGGTCACAGACAAATTTGGGAAACTGACGTTTGTGCGGGTGTATTCAGGAACCCTGAGAACCGGAGAATACGTCTGGAATGCCAGCACGGAGTCCAGAGAACGCATCAACCGTCTGGTCAAACTGAAAGCCCAACAGGAAATGGAAGTGGCGGTGTTGCAAGCTGGAGAAATTGGGGCCATTCGGGGTCTGAAACACACCCTGACCGGACACACCCTGACCCATGAAGAAAGTGCACATGTGCTGGAAACCCTGCATGTTCCTGAACCTGTCATCATGGTGGCTCTGGAAGCTGCAAACCCTGCAGAGCAGGAGAAACTGTCAGCAGCACTGCTGAGGTTTGCCCAGGAAGATCCCACATTGCGGCCCGGAACCGATGCAGACACGGGAAGACTGGTGCTTGCTGGAATGGGAGAACTTCATCTGGAAGTCACCCTGGAACGCCTGATCCGCGAATCGGGTTTGCAGGTCCGAACGGGAGCCCCGAAAGTGGCCTACCGGGAAACCCTGAAACGGCTTGTGCAGGTGACGTACACCCACCGCAAGCAGAACGGAGGAAAAGGCCAGTTTGCTCAGGTGACCCTGGAAGTGACCCCTTTGCCAGAAGGAACAGGCTTCGTCTTTGAGAACCGCACTGTGGGAGGCAGCATTCCCAGACAGTTCATTCCTGCCATCGAAAAAGGGGCAAAGCTGGCCCTGACAGCAGGACTTTCTGGATTTCCTGTGACCGATCTGAAAGTGGCTGTTCTGGATGGAAAATCCCACAGCACGGATTCCAACGAGGCCAGTTTCATGGTGGCCGGGCAGCACGCCCTCAGGCAGGCTTTTCAGGATGCAGGGATGGTTTTGCTGGAACCTGTGATGCAGCTTGAGGTGTTCACGCCCCTGATGTTCACAGGGGATGTGATCTCGGATCTGCAGTCCAGGCGGGCCACCATTCAGGGCCTCTCTGGCCGGGGAAACGCCCAGTGGATTGAGGCACAAGTCCCTCTTGCTGAACTCTTTCAGTACACCACCCGTTTGCGTTCCCTGACCCAGGGCAGAGCACAGGCCAGCATGAAGCCCAGCTATCATCAGCCTCTTCCAGACCATCTGGCTCTTGAAGCCTGAATGGAACGCCCCCGAGTTTTCTCGGGGGTGAAGTTGTTTTTGTGTTTTGCAGAGAGAGGTCAGCCCTGGGTGTAATCCTGCACATCCCGGTCAAACAGACCGATCAGGCCCAGCACGGCAGGAAGGGCGAAAATCAGGCTGCCCAGGCAGGTGATCAGGTTGAAGATCGTGAGAATCAGGCTGAGCACCCATCCCCAGCGTTTGCCTTGTTGCAGGCCACGTGCAGCCAGAAAGTGCAGGACTGTTCCAATGGCCCCCACAATGATGCCTCCAATCCCAAAAACAACTCCAAGGATGATCCCAATCAGGCTTTCCTCATCGGTGGTGCCTGTGGCCCCCAGAATCACGCTGGTCAATGCGCCTCCAGCCAGGGCTCCCAGCAACAGAAGAATGCAAAGTGCCATGTAGATGTAAAGGTTGATGGTGACCCAGCTCAACTTATCAGGGCTCAATTTGTCGGGTTTGACAGGTGATTTGATCATGTAAGCATGTTACAAAATCATTACTTTGTAAACAATCAAACTTTATAAAAGGTTTCAAACAAATGCCTTAAGCTTTGTGTGAGCCTGCTGGTGCTACACTTCAGTTACCTCTTTGCGCAAACCTCTCCGCGATCAGGAGAGTCTGAACACGGGCCTAATGCACAGGCCCGTGCATTTTTATTCTGGAAAGAAAAATCCCGGCCACTGCTGGATCAAAATGGCTTCCCATCCTTGCTTCGATCATGCCCAGGGCTTCTGTCTGGGGCAGCGCCTTGCGGTAAGGACGGTTGCTGGTGAGCGCATCGTACACATCCACCACAGCAAAAATGCGGGCCAGATAAGGGATTTCCTCTTGCTGCAGCTTCAGGGGGTAACCGCTGCCATCCCATTTCTCGTGGTGGTGGTGGATCACTTCCCGGGCCGGTCCCAGAAACTCCAGGGGTTTCAGCCAGCGCATGCCGTATTCAATGTGTTTTTGCATGATCTGAAATTCTTCTGCAGACAGTTGCATGGGTTTGCCCAGGATGTCTTGCGGAATGCCCAGCTTGCCAATGTCGTGCAGCAGTGCACCCCAGCGCAAGTACTTCAGCTGGTTTTCGCAGAGGCCCAGTTCCCGACCCAGCCAGTTTGACAGGTGCAGGGTGCGTTCACTGTGTTCCAGGGTGCCAGGCTGTTTTAGGTGCAGCAGACGGGTCCATCCCAGCAGGGCAGCTTCACAGAGGATGTTCATTTTTGCTCCAGCAGAGCAGCCAGCCAGAGAACACAAAAGTTGAATTTTACAGGACCATGGGACACAGAACCTCGATGCATGTGGGTTGCAATGTGATGTGTTTTTCACTCTACTTCAGTTTGACTTCAGTTGAAAGCAACTTGCCCAAACAAATGCCAAAAAGACCAGTCACCCGGTGTTGAAGCCCAGATGAAAACCCCGAACACATGTCCGGGGCGAAGTTTTTGCTGCTCAGTTCAGCTGGCGTTTGCCAGTGATGGTTTCGATCATCAGGATCCACTGCTTGACGTACTCTTTGTGGGCTTCTGCCCTTTCCAACAGCTTGCGGGCCTGATCTTCATTGACTTTTTCGCCCCTGGAGGCTTTCAGAATCATGGCCTGTGCATCCCGGATGAAACCACATTCGGTGTCCAGACCGGCTTCCATGTGTGGGTTGAAAAATTCCCTGAACGAACGGTGGCTGCGCAGGTATTGCGTGTCCTGATCGACTTCCCTGCTGATGGCGTCCAGTTCCTGTAGAGCACGCTTAAAGTCCATGAAACCAGCGTAGCACACTTATCCTCAGTTTCGCTTCAGCTTGGGATTAAACCAGGTTCAGATGGCCATTGGTGAAGCAAAACCGAACGAAAATGGCAAAATGGATCAAAATTCTCTGCCCCAGACAGCGCAAGCCAGGGGTGAAATGGAAATTTGGCGCTTTTTGTAGCTTTACAAATAGACCGATAAGTAAAAATAAAGGAGACCATTCATGAATGGCCTCCCTCACTATAGCATATCAAGTTCAATTTTAAATCCAGGATTGACTCCGGGATCAGCTGTTGTCATTTGACGCATGACTGCGAGATGATGGGATCACCTCCTTAGCGCCGTCTGCGCCACTTGTTGTGAGGACGGGTATGACGCCAGAGCCAGAGCATGTATTTCTTCATGTGACCTCCCAAATATTTAGAAGAACATGCTTTATTCTGGCGTGATTCATTTTAAAGCTCGGGGCGAAATCACTCTATTTAATGGTTGGATTAAAGCTTGCATGAGACTTGTGAAAAAACTGAGAGCACAACAAATTTTTGTCTGAAACCCCGATGTCAGGGTGTGTTTTGGTGTGACCTTCGCTGAAAAAGTAGAATTTGGATCATAGAATTCTCAGGGATGTTTTCTGCTGAAACATCCTTCCGGAAAAGCCAGTTTGAAATGGAGGTTTGCTTCTGGACATCTCAGGAGCGTTTCGGCTGGACCCGTCCCATGGATTCAATGCGAAAATTCTGTTGCATCAAGGCAAAGAATTGCTGCGCCTCTTCACGGGTGGCTTCCAACAGCACTTCAAATCCTCGGTGCTGCAAAGGATTGAGGTCAAGATAATCCTTGTTTCCATTGACCTGCACAGGGTGACCAGAGAGGGAGTGAATTTTTTGGGCCAGTTTCTGGGCATCATTTTCCAGGGCATCGGTGATGATTCTGAAACGGAAAGTGCTGTTCATGCTCCATGTTCTCAGGGGAGCCAGCCAAAACCAGTAAGAAGATCACCAATTGCAAACCCTTCTCCCGAATTTTGTGAGTCCATCCCACAAAAACCCACCTGCAAGTGCGGGTGGGTCAGGCTGTTCAGGATCAGGGATGGGGTCGGGAGGAATGCTCCTGCTCAATTTTGCCAAAAGAACGGTCCAGCGCTGAAATCAACAGATAAGCCAGCAAACCCAGCAGCAATCCAACCCCGAGTGACAGCCAGAACATGTTTTCCTCCAAAAGCACTGTGTATGCAGTATCCTATGCTGCAAGACTGAACTTTTGCTGAAAAACAGTAAAGAAACTGTGCATGATTCTGGTGGTGTGTATGGCATTTCTCAGAATTCGCTCAAGGGGCCTGCAGCATCCTGACAGCACCCCGAATGGTCCGCACAGCCTCCTGTAAATTCTGCTGTTCCAGAAGGTCGGGAACCCTGGAAAGCCGTTCCAGCAATTCCTGGCGGTGTCCTTTCATCTCTGCATACGTCAGGTGTCGCAAATCCTGAACGCCCTCTTCCTGATGGGTCAGGCGCTGCAGGTTTTCCAGTGCCTCATTCAACTGGCCGTGTTTGAACAGGTCGTAATCTGGATCTCGCAACAAAGCAAAAATGTGTTCCAGAGAAGCTCTGGCATCTGGAGTGTGCATGTTTACCTCCAAAAAACAAAATCCCCGAAAGAAACCTGATCCTCCAGCAGGACCAATCTCGGGGTTGCAACCAGTGTAAAAGCAAGCGCTGGATGGTCCTGTAAGAACCCCCACCAAAAAACATCCCACCTGTGCCGCTAACAGGTGGGAAAACCAGAGGAGTGTGGCCTCGGTAGAGGTTCAAGATGCACAGAGGAATCCTGAGGCATCAACTGCTCAGAATTCAGGGACCGGTGGCAAAGGTGGGTCCAGAACCTTTTGCCCTTGCAGAACCCCTGTATGCGCAGGAATCTTCTGGGCTGCCATCAGCCTACTGTGTTGAACTGAAACTGCTCTGAGGGGCACTGAAAACAATCTGAAGAACCTGCTGCGTTGATCCGTGGATTGCGAGGATTCAACACAAGCATCCCATGCCCAAAAACACCAACCCCAGGGTTTTCTCTCGGGTTCTTCTGTCAAATGCTGTAAAGATGCTGCAAAACCAGCAGCAGAAGATGTTACTTTGGGACATGGCAAAAATTCTGGTGGTTCTCAATGGCATCACTGCAACTGGAGAATCGGACAAATCCATCTCCGAGATGCTGTCCGAGCAGATTTTCACGCTGGAAAACGCCAGCATCGGCGAAGAAAGCATTGAATTGCTTTTTGTGCGCAGTGCCTCTGTTTCAGCCATAGGCATGGTGGACCACACCCTGGAAGATGCCCTGAGCACGGTCAGTGTGATTCAGGAAGACCGCAGGAACAGGCTTTGAGCAAGAACCCAGCAAGAACCCAACAAGAACCATGAACAAAATGAAGACTGTGGTCAGAAAGAAACTGTATCTTGAGACCTGTGACCTCTCAAGAGCTTTCTGACCAAGAAATCAATGACCTGTGCTGCACACGCCTGGGATGGGAACTGAAGCCCCACCTGTGGGAATACGGCTCGGTCTGGCATGATCGGGCCTGGTTCAAAGGTGAAACCCTGATGGGATACCCCAATTTTCTGACCCAGGATCCAGTGCTGCAGTACCTGGACGACCTGATCGAGGAACGGCAGTTGCAGGCAGCTTACGGAATGCGCCTGTTTGAATTGCTGGAAGCCCGCCACCTCAGCCACAGCCTGGCCTGGTATCGGCTGGCCAATGCCCCTCTGCGGCTGCGGGCACTGGCTTTTTTGCAGGTGACGGAAACAGATGAACAGATTTAACCTGCTGGCTTAACCTGCTGGCTTAACTTGCAGGATGCAGGTGGCGTTCGATGTGCTCCAGCAACATGGTCACATCGAAGGGTTTGGCCACAAAATCGGTGGCTCCATCTTCCATCAGCTGCCGGACCACATTGACATCTTCCGTGGCAGACACCACGATCACTGTGGCATCGGTGTACTTGTTTTTCAGCAGGGGGAGCAGTTCCAGACCGCCTCCACCAGGAAAATTCACATCCAGCAGAATCACGTCAAAATGAGGTTCTTCTTGCAGGGTTTGCATGGCTTCTTCAAAATCGGTGGCATCTTTGACCACATACTGGTTGAGACGCAAAAAACGCACCAGCATGCGGCGAACAGTACCATCATCTTCAATGACCAGAACTTTGGGTGTTGTGTTCATGCCTCTCCTGCCAGCAAGGTTCATCACTTACTTTACCCTGTCTGACCCAGATTCATACAAAAGTACAACAGAAAGTTGCGCTGCAGACTGTTCCATTCGAGACAGTTGCCTGTCTGGGTTGCCTGAAATTGGAGCGCAGAAACCTCCTCAGGTGGTGCCATAGGCCTCCACACTTACGGGTTCCTCGTGGTAAAAATGCTCCACCCTGAGCGGCAGGCCACGAGACAGCCAGTAATGCACCCGGCTGCGGATCACCTCCAGCACCCGGGCATCCTGATTGTGGACCATGAAAGCGCTCTGGAGCCGCAAAACCACGCCCTCATCGGGCACTTCCTGAATGACTTGCAACAGGATGTCCCCTGTTTCAGCATCCAGTGAACCTCCCACCATCAGGCTGGGATCTGTGAAAGCCACCAGATGCTGTAAATATTGGGTCAGTTGTTCTGTGGTCCGCTGGTTGGGATCCATGCTGTCATCTTATGCCTGCAATGGGGCTTCACATTGTCTGGATTCAAACCAAACCTACAGCAGGTTCGGTCACCAGCAAGAAAGCCTCCATCCGCTGTCTGGGAGTGGCATGGGCCAGACGGTACCAGGCCTGGGGATGGCTGAGGGTGTGCCCTTCAATCATTTCAAACAACACCTCGGCATAGCGGTTTTGCAACCCCCGGACTTCCAGTTCTTCCATCAATTGCCGTGGAATGGGATCCTGGGTCAGAAAATTGGGGTATCCCATCAGGGTTTCACCTTTGAACCAGGCCCGATCATGCCAGACCGAGCCGTATTCCCACAGGTGGGGCTTCAGTTCCCATCCCAGACGTGTGCAACAGAGTGTGTTGAGTTCGGTGTCGGGCAGGTCGTGATAAAACACAGCTCTAAAATACGGGGATCCTGTACTGATGTCTCTTTATTTTCTTCATGGTTTCATTTGCGACACAAAAGACGCTCAGATCAACACAGAGAGTCTGGTCAGGTGTTCAAAATTCATGCACTCACAGTAAAAGCCTGCTTGCTCCATTTCATGAGGTCATTTCAGAAAAATGGCCCTTTCGGGAATGGGGTAAAGGCCTGAAAAAGAAAAAACCCCCAGAAATTCTGGAGGTTGTTTTGGTAGACCCGAGCAGATTTGAACTGCTGACCCCTACAGTGTCAATGTAGTGCTCTACCCCTGAGCTACGGGTCTATTCCTGGAGGCGCTGGGCGGATTTGAACCGCCGCATGGAGGTTTTGCAGACCTCTGCCTTACCGCTTGGCTACAGCGCCGGGGTTGGCCTAGCAGGGAAAATAGTAGCATCTGATGCTCATTCTGTCAAACGGGGGATGGCTTATCCTCCCGTTTGACAGAACTGCCTTGAATCAACTGCGTGCTGCACGTTGCTTCTGAATGAAGTCCTGCAGCTCCTGGTAACCCAGGGTGTTGATCACATGTGCGGGTGTCAGGCCAGCTTTGCGGGCCACGGCCACGCCGTAACGGATGTCTTTCAGTCCGCTCAGCACGTGGGCATCGGTGTTGATGGCGAACTTCAGGCGGTCCCGCCAGCGCAGGGCTTCCCGCCAGTCCAGGTCCAGGCGGTAGGCGTTGGCGTTGATTTCAATCACGGTGCTGTTCGCTGCGGCGGCTTCCAGAACAGCATCCAGGTTCAGGGCGTAACTGGGCCGTCTGAGCAGCAGCCTGCCGGTGGGGTGTCCCAGGATGGTGACCAGAGGGTGGCTGACGGCTTTGATCAGGCGCTCGGTCTGCTCCTGCTCAGAGAGGGTGAAGTGGCTGTGCACGCTGGCCACCACGTAATCAAGCTCTGCAAGGATGTCATCTGGGTAATCCAGGCTGCCGTCTTGCAGGATGTCCACCTCTGAGCCTTTGAGGATCTTGAAGCCGTCTTTGCGCAGTTCGTCAATTTCCCTCATCTGTTCCCGCAGCCGTTCAATGCTCAGGCCGTGGGCATAAAAGGCGCTGACCGAGTGGTCTCCCATGCCCAGGTATTCATGGCCATTTTGCTGCACCGTTTCAATGATTTCCCGGATGCTGGGGATGCCGTCGCTGTAATGGCTGTGCACGTGCAACATGCCTTTGATGTCCTGCACGGTGATCATTTCACTTGCAGCAGGCAGGGTCAGGCCTTCATGCTCGGGTTCGCGGTGTTCAGGGGGAACATCTGCGATGCCCAGGGCTTCCAGCACATCTGCCTCAGAGAGGGTGAAAAGAGGAGCCCCATCCTTCTTCAGTCCAGCAGCAGAGAGTTCAAATCCCTGCTGCTGCGCTGCTTTCTGGAGTTTCTCACGCCAGTATGACCCACTGAACACCGCGTCCATGGCCCCCCTGACTTCGGGCTCTGCGTAGCCCACCTCTACACGCACCCCCTGCACCTCCCCTTTCCAGGCAGGGTAACCTTCTACAGGCTCCACATTTTCAGAGAGCATCTTCAGGGTGCCATAAGTGCTTTCCTTGCTGCAGGAAATGGTGATTTCCACATCTGCAGAGGTTTCCAGCCTCCTGGACACCGATCCGGCCAGCCTGGGGTCCATGTCCCTGAAGTTCTGGACCAGCAGTTCTGCGATGCTCAGGGCGGTGCTCATGTGCACCCGTTCCTGGGACTGCAGGGCAAAAATCACCCCTTCCAGAATGTTGGCCTGGCTCTTGGCCCCAAAGCCTTTTAGAGTGGCGATCTTTCCGGTTTCACAGGCTTCCCGCAGGTCTTCCAGAGACTCAATTCCCGTGTTCCACAACAACCTGATTTTCTTGGGTCCCAGGCCCCGCACCCGAAAAAGGGTCAGGACGCCAGCAGGAACCTGACTGGCCGCTTCTTCCAGCGGAGCAAAAACCCCGGTTTCCGAGTATTCCACCAGCAAGGCCGCCAGGGTGCTGCCCACTTTGGGCACATTTTTGAATTTCTGCTGCACCAGGTTTTCCAGGCTGTCATCCACCCCTTCCAGACTGCGTGCCGCAGCCCGGTAGGAATTGATGCGAAAGGCATTTTCTTCAAGCAGTTCAAACAGGTCTGCAGTCAAATTCAGGGTTTTGATCAGGTCCTTGAGGCTCATGGGAACATTTTAAAGGGAGGGGAGAGGGGGGACTGGAAGGGGGATTATAAATGCCGAGGGCAAAAAGCCATCAGCGGTCAGCACTTGACCCAAGGCTTTAGCAAAAGCATCCCAGGCTCCAGGCTCTGGGCTCTCGGCAAAGGGCGAGGCATGCCTCGCCCCTACAATGCTCTTGGATGCAAAGCCTCACACTTGCTGCCTTCCTTTAAACGACACCACCCGTCCCCCCATCCCTTCCAGATCCCGCACTGCTTCTGCGAAACGGTGCCCGACTTCTGAGGGTTTGTGGGCATCGCTGCCCAGCACAAAGGGGATGCCGCGTTTGACGGCTTCTGTCACCAGATCATGGGAGGGGTAGGCTTCCTGTATGGGTTTGCGGTACCCCGCGGTGTTGTAATCCAGAGCCATGCCTGTTGCAGCAACGGCGTCCAGGGTTTCAAAAGCCAGGGTCAGGTCTGGTTGTATATGCCTGAATTTTTTGGGCAGGTCCAGGTGTCCAATGGAGTCAAAGAGACCACTTTGTGCTGCCTGGGTGGTCAGCTGGTAATACTGCTGGTACAGTTCACGCAAGTCACGGTTGTCGTATTCAGAGGCAAATTCGGGGTTGTCGAAGCCCCAGGCCCCCAGATAGTGGATGCTGCCAATCACGTAATCCCAGGGGTAACGCTGCAGCACTTTTTCCACAAAACGCGTGGTTCCAGGGTGGTAATCCCCTTCCAGGCCCAGTCGGATGTCCAGTTTGCCTGCAAAAGCCTGTTGTGCTTCCTGCACCCATTCCACATAGCGGTCCAGTTCAGAGAGGTGCATGCGCCAGGGGGCGTCGTACCATTCGGGCATGGGCATGTGGTCTGTGAAGGTGATTCCGGTCAAACCTGCTTCCAGGGCAGCCTGGGCGTATTCCATGGGGGTGCCAGAGGCGTGTTTGCAGAGGGGGGTGTGCATGTGTGAATCGAACAACATGGGGCCATTGTTGCATGTCTCTGCATCTGCGGTTTTGTGTTGACTGAAAGCCTGACATTCAAGCTGTTTACGGGATTTCCCTTAAGGGGGATGGGATTCGGTAAGTGTAAATTGCGCGTTACAATTATCTGTGTCTTTTTTCAAACGCCTTTTTCAGAAATCTGCCCCGGTGGCCGTGCAAGAACCCGAACCTGCAACCCCTGTCAAAGAAAGCATCATTTTGCTTTTTGAGGCCCTGCCTGACCTGATCCGTGGCATGGTGCAAATGCGCCAGTTTTTTCGGGGTCTGGAAGTGCAACTCGACCGCATGGATGGGGTGGAGCAGGGGACCTACCATTTTGGGGAGCACCAGATTCGGGTGCAGGGTTTGCCTGCAGCTTTGCCGCGTGAGGTGCAGCAGCGCACCATCCATTTCAGCAACTGGCCCCAGAGTGTCAAAGATGGCCTGTACCACCACCGTGCCCACCTGATCTGCACCTATGAAGGACACAGCGAAGATCCCAGAGCGCAACTGCTGGCCCTTTACCAGCTGGCCACGGCGTTCAGTTCGCTGGGTTTGCTGGCTGTGGTGGATGAGGCGGCCCACAACGTCACGCCAGTGCATGTTTTGCAGGAGGTGTTCACGGGTTTGCAGGTCAGCGATTTGCAGCAGGATTTTCCTGTGCTGCTCTGGACCAACCTGCTGAAATTTCACCGTCCAGATGGCAGCATCTGGTATGCCACCCGTGGTTTTGAGCGTTTTGATGCACCCAATTTTGCCATGTTGGGTCAGCCAGGAGAGGGCAACAGGATTTTTGATTTGCTGGGTGCACTGCTCAGATACGTGGTCTATCACAAAGCAGCTCTGGCAGCAGGACACACGGCAGAACTGGGTGCACATCTGCTGCATTTTGCAGAGCCTTATGAATACAGAGACCACCTGACTGGCAAAGGGGAATTGCTGGTGGCAGAGGTGCTGTCCGGTCCCTGAGCCAGGTTCAGCCCTGCTCAGTCCTGAACAGGTTCCAGAGGGGGCACCGGAGTGGGCTTGCCTTCTGCATCCAGTGCCACAAAAACAAAACGTCCAGAGGTGGCCAGGGTTTGTTCTGCAGTGGCAAGGTTTTCTTTGTGCACGTCCACCTGGATGTGCATGCTGGTGCGGCCCACCTTGACCACCTGGGCGTAAAGGTTCACAGCATCTCCCACTTTGATGGGCACATGAAAGGTGATGCTGTCCATGCTGACCGTGACCACGGTTTTGCGGCAGTGGCGCACGGCAGCAATGCTGGCGGCCTTGTCCATCAGGCTGAGGATGTGGCCCCCGAAGGCGGTTCCGAGGTTGTTGGTGTTGGCAGGGAAAATGATTTCCAGCATGCGGGCTTCTGACATGGCGGCATCATAACAATTCAACAGAAGGTCATATCATGGATCATGCGTTCCTCTGTTCGTAAATGGATTTTTGCGCTTTTTCTGCTGTCTGTGGGTTGTGCCCAGCAGCAAAAATCAGCACCAGACCTCAAGGTGGGGGCCTGGTATTTCACGGCCTGGCATGCTGGAAACCACATCCACTTGGATAGCACCCAGAAAATTTACGGCAGCTCAGACGTGTGGGGCGGCATCCGGGACCATGCTGAAGGCAAGGATCCTTTTGGCTGGAAAACCGATTATGCTGCCCGTGAACCCCAGCTGGGTTTTTACAACCAGATGGACCCAGCAGTGATCCGTCAGCACCTGCAGTGGGCCAGAAAGTACAATCTGGATTTCTTTGGCATCTACTGGTACTGGAATTCGGTGTTGCATGCGCCAGATGACATCAACAAACCCTTTCAGGTTTTAAAAGAGGTGGATGCGCAGGAGAAGCTGCCCTTTTTTCTGGCCCCTTTTGTGCTGGGCGCGGTGACCCTGCAGGAATGGACAGAAAAAGTGGTCCCGGCTTTTGTGCAGGATGCGAGAGACCAGAATTATTACCGGGTGTTCCAGAGGCCTCTGGTGGCGGTGCTTTATACAGGACTTCCCAATGCAGACTTAAAAGCGGGCATGGACGCTTTGCGTTCCCAGATGAAAAAAGCTTTTGGTCAGGATCCCATTCTGCTGTTCACCCTTTACGATGACACTGCAACCCCCGAAGTCCTGCAATACATTTTTGATCAGGTGGGCATAGACGGCTTCACCTGCCTGCATTTTCCTCCCCATGCGCCTGCAGAGCCTTACACAGAAACTCTAAAACGCTGGGAAGCGGGCAGCCAGAAACTGGCAAAGTACCCCCACATGCCCTGCATCTCGGTGGGGTTTGATCCCAGGCCCTGGTACAAAGTGGGCACCGATCCGCTGGGGAATTACAACACAGGCATCTCTGCACAGGCGTTCAGATCATTTCTGCCCCGGGTGAGAACATATCTGCGTCAGCACCTTGAGAAAACCTCCGGGCATGTGATGGTGTATGCCTTCAATGAGTGGGGTGAGGGGGGCATTCTGGAGCCTTCCAGACCTCTTGGAGATGCATATCTCAGGGCCTTAAGCGAAGCTTTAAAATGAGAGGTTTTGCAGCCCATCTCACTTAAATATTGAAACTTACAGTACAATGCTTTTTAAAGCGTTTCCAGCATCACAAACCCACAGGGATTCAGCACATTCAGGAGGCTTCATGAGAAAACTGGTGTTGTTTGGTGTATTGGCTCTTGGTGCAGCAGGAACCTGGGTGTATGCCCAGTCCAGCGAAAAAGCTGCCAGCAATCTGACCGCTCCCACCTTCACGGAAAAACAGGCTCAGGCAGGCGAAACAGTGTTTAACGCCAGCTGCGCAGGCTGCCACGGCAAGGAATTGCAGGGCGGTTTTGCTCCAGCCCTGAAAGGGGACAAGTTCATCGCCAAGTGGAGTGCAGATGGCAAGACGGTGGCAGACCTCTACACCAAGATTTCTACCACCATGCCCAAAGGCAAGCCTGGTTCTCTGACCCAGGACCAGTATGAAAACATTGTGGCCCACATCCTGGCCACCAATGGCTTCAAACCCAAAGAGCTGAGGAAAGAAGACCTCAAGAACTACAGCCTGGACGCAAAATAAATCCAGTCATCTGATTAAATTTGTAAGTTTTTCATGAGAGGAAACCGAGAGGTTTCCTCTGTCTTTATCATGGTGCTGTAAGAGCCTGTTCACCATTGTGGTGATATGCTGTCCCCAATGGAGGTGAGTGCAGGCCAGACGGGATTGTTCACCCTTTCAGAGGGCTGCTTGAAGGACTTGTTTCAGAGAAGCACAGTCATTAGACTTGATACAGGTAGACTCAGGTTTCTTGTGTACTATCTGGTATACTCTAGAAGAGCCATGAAAGGAACCTCACATGTCGGATAACAACCAGAACGACATTCCCAATACGCCCATTCCTGAAATCCTCCCGGTGTGTCCAGTTCGGGGTTCGGTCATTTACCCCACCATGGTCCAGCACATTGATGCAGCCCGTGATGTCAGCATCAAGGCCATCGAAGCCGCCATGCAGGGCAGCAAGACCATCCTGATTGTCTCCCAGAAAGACAAGGACATCGATGATCCCTCGGGAAGCGACCTTTACACGGTGGGCACCGCCTGCAACATCCTGCGCATGAAGCGCAACCCGGACGGCACTGTCCAGATGCTGGTCTCTGCAGTCAGTCGCGTGACCGTCCAGAAATACCACAAAACCGAATTTATCCAGGCTGAAGTCAAGCCTTTAGAAGTGCCTGCCGGAGAAATTTCCGAATACCAGGCCCTGGGGCGTGAACTGCGCACCAAATTCGAGGAAATGATTCCCGGCAGCAAATTCCTGGCTCCCGATGTCGTGGAACTGATCCTCAACCGCGAAGACCCCGGTGTGATGGCAGACTACATTGCCTTCAACATGGACTTCAAACTGGTGGACAAGCAGGCCGTGCTGGAAGCCCTCACCCTCACCGAACGGGTGAAAAAGGTGCTGGTGATGCTGGACAGCGAAGCCGAACTGATGGCCATCCAGCGCCGCATCCAGCAGCAGGTCAAAGAAGAAATCGACAAGAACCAGCGCGATTACTACCTGCGCGAGCAAATGAAGATCATCCAGAAAGAGCTTCATGGCGAGGACTCCGAAGAGGACGAGATCGCCCAGCTGCGCGAGAAAATCAATGCCCTGGGCCTCACCGAAGATGCCAAAAAAGAAGTGGACCGGGAACTCAACCGTCTGGAACGGATGCATCCCGATTCCGCAGAGGCCGCTGTCATCCGCACCTACCTGACCTGGATGACCGAACTCCCCTGGAACATCCGCAGCGATGACCAGCTCAACCTCAAAGAAGCCGAGAAAACCCTCGATGACGACCACTACGGTCTGGAAAAAGTCAAAGACCGGGTGCTGGAATTCCTGGCGGTGCGCCAGCTTCGCAAGGAACGCGCTGAGCGGGGCGAAATCGACGTTGCCGATGTGAACAAGGGACCCATCCTGGTGTTCACTGGCCCTCCCGGTGTCGGCAAGACCTCCATTGCCCAGAGCATCGCCAAATCCCTTGGACGAAAATACGTGCGCATTGCCCTCGGGGGTGCCCGCGACGAGAGCGACATCCGCGGTCACCGCCGCACCTACATCGGCTCCATGCCTGGACGGATCATTCAGGGGCTCAGAAATGCCGGAACCAAAAACCCCGTGGTGCTGCTGGACGAGGTGGACAAACTTGGTCAGAGCTACCAGGGAGATCCTTCCAGCGCCCTGCTGGAAGTGCTGGACCCTGCCCAGAACCACAGCTTCACCGACCATTACCTCGGGGTGCCTTTTGACCTCTCGGAAGTGATGTTCATTGCCACTGCCAACTACCCAGAGCAGATCCCTGGACCCCTCCTGGACCGCATGGAAGTGATCGAGTTCACCTCCTACATCGAGCAGGAGAAACTGGAGATCGCCAAGCGCTACCTGCTGCCCCGCCAGATCAAGGAAAACGGCCTGAAACAGGCCCAGATCCAGGTCACGGATGCAGCCCTCGAAAAACTGATTTCCCACTACACCAGAGAAGCCGGAGTGCGCAACCTGGAACGGGAAATCGGCACCACCGTGCGCAAAGTGGCCCGCCGCATCGCTGGTGGAGACCTCAAACGTGCCCGTGTGACCGACAGAGAGCTGGAACGCTACCTCGGGAACCCCAGGTACCTCCCCGAATCTGAAGCGCGTGAAGATGCCGTTGGCGTGTCCACAGGCATGTTCTACACCCCGGTGGGTGGAGACATCCTCTTTGTGGAAACCAGCGTGATGCCCGGAAAAGGCAACCTCGTGCTGACCGGACAACTGGGCGAAGTGATGAAAGAAAGCGCCCGTGCAGCGCTGAGTTACGCCAAGCAGAACAGCACCCGCTTTCACATCACCCAGGAAAAACTCGACAACTCCGAAATCCACGTGCACGTTCCTGCCGGAGCCATTCCCAAAGAAGGCCCCAGTGCAGGGGTGGCCATGGTGACCAGTCTGGTCAGTGCCCTCACCGGAATTGCTGCCCGCAGAGACGTGGCCATGACCGGAGAAATCACCCTCACCGGACGTGTGCTGCCCATCGGTGGCCTCAAAGAGAAGGTGCTGGGGGCCAGACGTGCAGGCATCAAACACATCGTGCTGCCCAAAATGAACGAACGGGACATCAACGACATTCCTGCCAACCTCAGGGCCAGCATCGAATTCCACCCCTGTGAGAACCTCGATCAGGTGCTGGATGTGGCCCTGGTGGGTGGACTCAAAGCCCTGGAGGGCAAAACCACCCCCAGCAAGAAGAAAACCAAGCGCGACCAGACCGCCAGCGCATAACGATTAAAGGGGTGAGGGGAAATCCTCACCCTTTTTTTTGTGCACCTGTGAAACACTGGATACAGGACAGTCACGTCATGTTTTTACGCCCAACACTGTGAGATCAGGCTCGGGGAACGTTCGATTGATTTGATGCAAACACCTGCACCCTTTGCGGGCAAATCAATACGGGGGCATCTTCTCACGCAGGAGGTTCTCACACATGGAATTGACTTTTTTGGTGGCCAACCCCTACCTGCAAGGCGACTACTTCCAGGAAAGCGTCATCCTGATTCTGGAACACGATGAAAAAGGAGCCCTGGGCCTGATCATCAACCAGGAAAGCAATGCCAGCATTGCAGACGTGGTGGAAGGTGGAACCTCACAGGACGCTGTGCTGCTGGGAGGCCCGGTGGACCAGAAATTCGGCTGGTGCCTCTACCGCTACCCCACCGGGATGGAAGGAGAAATCAAACTGGGCGGCAACACCTGCGTGTCCACCAGCTACCTGATCCTGCAACACCTGATGCAAAGCCTGGGCTCCGAATACCAGCTGATCATGGGGTATTCGGGCTGGGGCGCAGGGCAACTGGAAAAAGAATGTCAGGAAGGCACCTGGTTGTGGGTCCACATGGACGACAGCCTGATTTTTGACACCCCCATCGAAGAACGCTGGAGCACCGCAATTGCCTCTCTGGGCATTGAGCCAGCACAGATCATGCCTGGGGGGGCGAAGGCTTAGAAGCCGAGGGCCAAGGGCCGAGGGCCGAGGGCTGCACTGAAAGCTTAAGCCAATGCTTGCGGACAGGGGGAAATTCCCCCTGTTTTTGTTTTGGGGCAGTCTGATCGTTGTGGTGTTGCTGTTCAAATGCTTTAGAGAGCGGTGAGACAAATCACCAATGTTTCTCTGGCATCCGCATTTTTTCCTGCTCTCGGCCCTCGGCCCTCGGCCCTCGGCCTCTTGTGCAACTTTTCCCCCCACATTCACGTATGCTTGAAAAGACGGAAACCTTATGAGATGCATCACTTGTGGACACACCTACCCCGATGACAAACCGTTCTGCCCCGTGTGCGGCACGCCCAACCCCAATGTGGGTCAGGCCCGGTTTCTCACCTCCGAATTAAGCGCTGGAACGTTGCTGCAGGGCAAATACAAGATTGATCGGGTGCTGGGTCAGGGTGGCTTTGGCATCACGTATGCTGCCACGCACACGGTCCTCAACTCCAAAGTGGCCATCAAGGAACTTTTCCCTGAAGGCACTGCCAGACAGGGCACCACGGTGGCCCCTCCCGGAACCCTGGGAGGCGGAGGCTGGCAGGAACTCAAGAAGAGTTTCATCCTGGAAGCCCAGACGGTGGCCCGTTTCAACCATCCTGCCATCGTGCGGGTGATGGACATTTTTGAGGAGAACGGCACCGCTTACCTGGTGATGGAATACCTCGAAGGGCAACCCATCGGGAAAATCCTGGAAAAAGGCCCAGCCCCCATGGACCTGGTGGAAAAAATTGCCCGTGATGTGGCAGAAGCCCTGAAAGTGGTGCACGGCAATGGCTTACTCCACCGGGACATCAAACCAGACAACATCTACCTGGAAAAAACCGGACGGGTGGTCCTGATTGACTTCGGATCTGCCCGCAATTTTGCTTCGGGGCAGTCCAGCAGGCACACCCGACTGGTCACACCGGGATATGCCCCGCTGGAGCAGTACGCCACCCAGGCGACCCTCGGGCCTTACACAGACATCTATGCACTGGGAGCCACACTGCACCATGCCCTGACCGGAGAACAGCCACCAGATGCTGTTTCCAGAACCACCGGAGCCAACCTTGCTCCTCTGCCTGCCAACACACCCAGGAACCTGCGGGCTGCCATCGAGGCCGCCATGCAGGTGGAGGTCACCAAAAGACCTCAGGATGCAGATGCTTTTCTGGCCATTCTGGGCAACAAGGAGGCCGTGAAGCCCCCTCCACCCAATCCCACCCAGCAGGCTCCGAAGCCACAACCTGCACCACAACCCACCCCCCAGCCCAAACCCCAACCTGCTCCAAAGCCACAGCCAGCCCCTCAACCTGCCCCAAAACAGCAGCCTGCGCCTCAACCCACCCCTCAATCCAGGAACAAGAACACCCCCGCTCCACAACCTGCTCCTCCCGTGCGCAAAAGCACGGGGTGTGTGGGCTGTCTGGCCTGGGTGGGAGGTCTGACCGTGGTGGGGGTTGGGGTGGCCGCGTACTTCCTGTACCCGACCCTGCAGCAGGAATGGCAGAAACAGAACAATCCTCCTGCGCAAACCCAGACCCAGCCAGAAACGCAGCCTGAGACCACCACACCCACGCCAACCCCCGAAACCCAGCCAGAGACCCAGCCAGAGACCAGCCCTCAGGCTTCTCTGCCTGCACAGCCCTCTGTGGACAGAAGCAGGATTCCTGGAAACATTCCTTCGGCACAGGACTACCGTCTGGCTTCTCAACCCATGGCTTCATCTGACGCGGCCAACAAACTGGATCAGACCATTCTGGACTTTGGTTATCCTGCCTACCTGCAATCTGATCCTGCAGGCACCGTGGTGGTGGTTGGTCCTTTCCTCAATCAGGAAGATGCAGAACTGGCTTTGAGGGATTTGCAGGGCCTGAACAGCACCCTGGCGGTTGTGGAACCTGCGCCAGCAACATCCCAGCCTTCCACACCCAGCACCCCCGAGACCCCATCCACCCTGAGCACCAGTCCCATTACGGACCTGCCCGATGGAGAGCGCAAAGACATTCTGCAGGCCTATCAGGAAGGCAATTACACAGACACAGTCAAGAAAGCAGATGCCTACATCCCCACCCACAAAACCGATGCGCTGGTGCGCCTGACCCGTTGGAATGCTGCCCGTCAGCTGAAGAACATTGACACGGTGACCATCGGGGTGAGCGTGCCCACAAGTGGGGAAAATGTGCAGGTGTCAGAGGCGGTGCTGCAAGGCGTCATGCTGGCCCTTTCAGAGGCCCAGACCCCACCTCCGGTGCTGGTGAGTGTGCTCAACGACCATTACGACGCTGCCACAGCCCAGAGCGCTGCAGGTGAATTTGCCATCGATGGGTCCATCGTGGCGGTGATTGGCCCGGTGAGTTCTGGCCAGGGCCTCAGTGCTGCGCCAACCTACAACAACAATGCTGTGCCCCACCTGCTGCCCACCGCCACCGATGACCGTCTGGTGGGCATTGGAAACTTCACCTACCGCATGGCCCCCACCAACACCCAGCAGGCCCAGGCCATGGCTGAATTGATGGAAAAAGACAAACGCCAGAGCGTGCTGGTTTATTACAACCCAGACAATGCCTATTCCAACAGCCTGCACGAAGCATTCATTGCCAGTGCTGGCGAGAAGGGCATCAATGTCTGGTCGGTGGAATACCCTGCCAACGGCCTGCCTGACACCCTGGTCCCAGAAGGCAGCACCCCCGACAGTGTGTTCATTGCCGGAGGGTTCGGGGATGTGGCCCGCATTGCCAAAGCCCTCAGAAGTGAGGGTGTGAAAGAACCCCTCTATGCTGGAGACTCCGCCTACAGCCAGAAACTGTTGCAGGATGCGCGTGCAGAAGTGGAAGGCATCAAGGTGCTCAGCTTCTACCACTACACCGACACCATCACCAGCAGCGTGAAATTCAGGGACAAATTCCGCAAGACCTTTGGTGGCGCAGACCCCAACGCCAGGGCCATGCAGGCCTACGACAGCATGAAGTTGTTGTTGGCTTCCCTGGCGTATGCCCAGAAGAAAAACAACGGCATTTTGCCCTCCAGAGCTGACATGCAGGCTGCATTGCAAACCTACAAAGGCGGAAATGCACTCTCTGGAGTGACCTCCAGCATTCGCTTTGATGCCAACCAGGGCATCATCAACCGTCCTTTTGTGATCCTGCAAGTCAAAAATGGTCAGTTTGTCAGCGCAGGTCGTGTGGCTGCCAGCAGTGGGGGGACGCAGTAATCCCCCCTGCTGGTTCCGGTCTGAGATTGCTGCGGGTCAGATCCCCCTTTCCATTGCTTCGCTCTGGACGGTCGCCAGTCAGCGTTGGGGGATTGGTGTAGGACGAGAAAAATCCCCCAACGCTGACGGGGGAACCAACGAGCAAAGCGAGTTGCAGGGGGATATGACCCGCAGTGCGCCCAAAAGAACACTGCTTACAAACAGGGTCTCAAGCCACAGGCACTTCGGCAAACTGGTGTCCAGCGGCACCGAGAGCAGCTCTGGCCTGCTCCTCGTGGGTGTCTTTGACCAGGATGTAATCGGTGTCGAAGGTGGAAATGGAGAGGATGCTGATGCCAGCCTCGGCCAGGGGGCGGGTCAGGGATTCCAGGATGCCGGACTGGTCAAAACCAAACTGTCCGACCAGTTGGTACACCACCCAGCCGATTTCGGCTTTGGCCTGCAGGGGTGCGAAACGTGCGTCGCAGACGATGGAAAGCTCACTGGGGGTGCGGGTGATGCTGGAGAAATCCCCCTGGAAAGCCCAGTCTGGGGGGGTGGTGTCCGGGGACAATTTCAGGATGGCGTATTCTCCATCCAGGCGTTGTAAGGTGACCATGCTGCCTCGCTTTCTTGCTTCGGACTCCATCACACTCATGGATCTTATTGTAGGACGAAGATGTCAGTTCTGATCAGGGCCTTTTGTCTGTACCCTCTACTGTACGAAAAAGCCTGCTGAAAAACCTGTTCAGTTGTTTAGAACCCCGACCAGAAGTGGTCTGTGTTGTGCAGCAGTTTGTGCAGCAGGTTGCTTTTCTGCTGTTTGAAACGGAAGGTTTTCACCTGCAGGCCCAGCACGGCCACCAGCTTTTCCTCCTGAAACAGAGGTGCAGCCAGGGCGCAGGAATCTGGCACCCATTCTTCCAGCGAGAGGGCATACCGGTCCTGCCTGATTTTTTTCAGGGCGGTTTCCCATTCGTCTGGGGTGGTGATGGTGCTGGGGGTGAATTTCTGGAATTGTTTGATGGGCAGGGAACAGAAAGCTGCAAAGATCTTGCCTGCTGCAGTGGCATGGGTGGGGAGGTACAGGTCGGTCTGGATTTCCCGGTGTTCTTCGGATTCAGAGTGGGCACGGGCAATGCACAGCACATCCTGCCCTTCCAGCACGCACAAATAACTCAGGGCTTTGACCTCCTCTGCCAGTTTTTGCATGGCTGTGACCGCCTCCTGATACCACCCCAACTGGTGGTGCAAATGTCCCGAAAATTCCAGCAACCGCCAGGAGAGGGCATATTTGTTTCTGGGGGTTTTTCTCAGAAATCCCGTCTGGGTGAGGGCTTGCAGGTGCAAGTGTACGGTGCTCTTGGGTTGCTGCAGGTGTGCAGCAAGCTCACGGGTGCCCCACTCCGGGTGGGTGGAGGTGAACTGTTTTAAGATCTGGGCGCTTTTCTGCAGGGTGTCCAGCATGGCTTATTTCAACTCGAAGGTGAAGCGCTGGTCTGGAGGTTGGTTTTCATCTGCTCTGGCAGCCTGTTGAAAAACATCCACCAGAGCCTGAAAAGCAGATTTCCCAAAAGATGCTCTGGAAGCTTCGCTTTGGTTCCAGATGAGGTGCAGGGGCCGTCTGACCTCTGTGCTCAACATGTCCCTTAAGGCATGGATGTTGTGTCCATGATGCGCAGGGAAGTGCAGATTTTTTTGCAGACAATGGTGCAAATCTGCTGGTGTTTCCAGCTGACTGCCATCGATTTCCAGTTGTGAAAGCCATCTTGGATTGAGGGGTACGGTGAGGTCCAGATGCAAGGTCCTGTCGCCTTTCAGGAACTCCAGCAGACCACTGGCATCTCCAAGCGAATGGATGTCTCCTTGAGCATCTTTCAGACCAAACATCAGACCCTCCGTGTCGGACGACCAGACCAGCAATTGGTTTTTGCTGTTCAAAAAAAGGGCCACCACAATGCAGATTCGCTCTTGCCCATCCCAGGAATCTTCTTGTGCAAGCAGGATTTGTGGCTGTTTCGAAAGTTGAATCACATCGAATTGCATCTGTTCCAGCGCACCTTTGATGAAGGGAGAGCGGATGTAAAGCACAAAGCTGGCGAATCTGCAGAGAAAACCCAGCACATCTTGTGGCAGATGGATTCCCTGCCTCTGGTAAATTTCCTGCACCAGATCCGGCTCCAGGCTGCAGGCTTCACTCCAGCCCTGTTCCAGCAGCCATTCCTGGTGTTGAGGTTTCAGTTGCATCATGCTCCTTGAGCGTCCAGCCAGACTGGACACCCGTATTGTACTCCCCCCTCAAGAAGCGCATGCTGGACCCATGGAAACCACAACGATCCGCGCCCCCAGAGGTGCCCAGAAAACCGCGAAAGGCTGGATTCAGGAAGCTGCCAAACGCATGCTGATGAACAACCTGGACCCCGAGGTGGCAGAGAAACCCGATGAACTGATTGTGTATGGCGGACGGGGCAAAGCCGCCCGCAACTGGGAAGCCTTCCACAGGATTGTGGAGACCCTGGACCGTCTGGAAAACACCGAAACCCTGCTGATTCAGTCTGGCAAGCCTGTGGCGGTTTTGAAAACCCACGAACTGGCCCCCAGGGTGATTCTGGCCAACAGCAACCTGGTGCCTAACTGGTCCACCTGGGAACATTTTGATGAACTGGACAGGAAGGGCCTGATGATGTACGGGCAGATGACCGCTGGAAGCTGGATTTACATTGGCACCCAGGGCATCCTGCAGGGCACCTATGAGACCTTTGCATCAGCAGGAGAGAAGCACTTTGGTGGAAGCCTGAAAGGCACCATCACCGTGACTGCAGGACTGGGAGGGATGGGCGGAGCGCAACCTCTGGCCGTCAAACTGGCTGGAGGGGTCAGCATCAACATTGAGATTGACCCGCACCGCATCCAGCGCCGCCTCGAAATCCGCTACCTGGACGAGGTGGTCGAAAACCTGCAGGACGCTTTGCAGAAAGCTGAGCAGTACAAAGCCCAGGGGGTGGCCCGTTCCATTGGTCTGCTGGGCAATGCTGCAGAGGTTGTTCCTGCCCTGGTGGACATGGGTTTCACCCCGGATCTGGTGACCGACCAGACCAGTGCCCATGATCCCATGTGGGGATACATCCCAGTCCTGAACGCAGATGAGGATGCAGACACCCTGCGCAGAGACCAACCCGATGTCTACCGCCAGCGGGCTTTTGAGAGCATGGCAAAGCATGTGGAGGCCATTCTGGAAATGCAGAAACGTGGTGCTGTGGCTTTTGATTACGGCAACAACCTGCGCCAGCGTGCACTGGAATTCGGGGTGAAGAATGCTTTTGATTACCCTGGTTTTGTGCCTGCCTTCATCCGGGACAGCTTCTGTGAAGGCCGTGGACCTTTCCGCTGGGTGGCCCTCAGCGGCGATCCCCAGGACATTTACGAGACCGACAAAGCCCTGCTGGAGCTTTTTCCCGACGATCACCGCCTGCAGAACTGGCTGAAGTACGCTGCGGATCAGATTGCTTTCCAGGGTTTGCCTGCCCGCATCTGCTGGCTGGGGTACAAAGAACGGGACCGTGCAGGACTGCTGTTCAACCAGATGGTGCGGGATGGCCGCCTGAAAGCCCCCATCGTGATTGGCCGCGACCATCTGGATGCGGGATCCGTGGCCAGCCCCAACCGTGAAACCGAAGCCATGCTGGACGGCAGTGACGCTGTCTCAGACTGGCCCTTGCTGAACTTTGCAACGGGTGTGGCCAGCGGTGCAGCCTGGATGAGCTTCCACCACGGGGGCGGTGTGGGGATGGGGTTCAGCCAGCACTCGGGTCTGGTGGCGGTTGCAGATGGCAGCGAAGAAGCTGAAAAACGCCTCTCCATGTGTCTGGTCAACGATCCGGCCATGGGTGTGATCCGCCATGCAGACGCAGGTTACGAGAAAGCAAAACAGGTGGCCCAGGAACGTGGTCTGGATCTGCCGTCTATCTGAGGTGTTGAAATGACCCACCTGCCTTTTTCTGGCCTGATTTCTTTCGCCCGTGCTCCGATCCTGGATCTTGCTGCAGATTTCCGTGCAGATGTGGGGGTGCTTGGCCTTCCCTTTGACATCGCATTGGGATTCCGTCCGGGTGCCCGTTTTGCGCCCAGGGCCATCCGGGAGGCTTCCCTGAGGTATGCCCTGCCGCCAGAAGGTTTCTACGACCTGCGCACAGGACAGCGCAAACTGGCAGGTCTGCAACTGGTGGATGCTGGCGATGTGATTCTGCCCAGTCTGGAGCCTGAACTTGCCAGAAACCGCATCACCGAAGCAGCACAGCAGCTGAAATCCAGGGTCAAACTGCCGATTTTTCTGGGAGGAGACCACAGTGTCTCTTACCCGCTCTTGCGGGCTTTTTCGGATGTGAAAGACCTGCACATCGTGCAACTGGATGCCCATCTGGATTTCACGGATGTGCGCAACGACACCCGGTTCAGCAATTCCAGTCCGTTCAGGCGGGCCTGTGAAGACCTGCCCAATCTGAAACACATCACCACCATTGGGCTCAGGGGTTTGCGCTTTGATGAAGAGGCCGTGCAGGCTGCAAAATCCAGAGGCCATGCCCTCGTTGGAATGTGGGACTGTGCAGACCTGGAAAAAGTGATCCAGCAGCTTCCAGAGGGCAAGAACGTTTACCTGTCTTTCGATGTGGATGTGCTGGATCCTGCAGTTCTGCCTGCCACCAGCAGCCCGGAAGTGGACGGAATGTCTTACGCTACAGCCATGACCCTGATCCGTGAAACGGTAAAACGCAACACCCTGGTTGGCCTGGATGTGGTGGAACTCACCCCAGCCCTGGATGCCAGCGGAAACAGCAACCTCCTGATCGCAAGGCTGATCATGGAAACCCTGACAGAGGTGTTCTCGTGAAGACCCTGTACATCGGAATCACCGAGCTTGCCACAGCCACGGGGACTGAACTGAAAAAAGGTGCATCCCAGAAAGACATCATGGTCATCCGGGATGCTGCAATGGTGGTGGAAGGGGAGACCCTGCTGTGGGTGGGAAACCGCAAAGATGCCCCTGCTGCAGACAGAACCGTGGATTTCAGGAATAGGGCTGTGGTTCCTGGCCTGATTGACCCCCACACCCACCTGATCTGGTCAGGAAGCCGACTGAATGACTTTGAAGCCAGGGTGCAGGGCGTCTCCTACGAGGAAATTCTGGCCCGTGGGGGCGGCATCCACCAGACGGTGCGGTACACCCAGGCCTCCACCGCTTTCGAGATGGTGTCTCTGGCGGTGCCCAGACTGAATGCCCTGGTGCGCAGCGGAGCCACCACCATTGAAGTCAAAACCGGCTATGGCCTGAACCACACCACCGAAATGCGCATGCTGGAAGCCATTCAGGATTTGCAGGCTTTCACACCCGCCCGCATTGTGCCCACCTTGTTGATTCACCTGCCCCCCAGAGATCGGGACCGCGAAGGTTTCCTCCGGGAAGTGGTGGAACAGTGGATTCCCGAGGTGGCGCAGGACCAGTTGGCCTCTGCAGTGGATGTCTTTGTAGAGCAGGAAGCTTTTTCGGTCTCAGAAGCCAGAGAAATTCTGGAGGCAGCAAAAGCCCACGGTTTGCAGACCAAACTGCATGCCGATCAGTTTCATGCGCTTGGAGGTGTGGAACTGGCCTGTGAACTGGGAAGCCTGAGTGTGGACCATCTGGAAGCTTCAGGAGAACAGCAGATTCAGGCTCTGGCTGCATCCAATACGGTGGCAACAGTGCTTCCTGGTGTGTCTTTGCACCTGGGTCTGCCTGCTGCGCCAGGACGCAAAATCATTGATGCAGGTGGGGCTGTGGCTGTGGGCACCGACCACAATCCGGGAAGCAGCCCCATTTTCAGTGCCAGCCTGGCCCTCGCCCTCAGTGTGAGGCTCAGTGGCCTCACCCCTGCAGAAGCCCTCACCGCCATGACCGCCAACGCAGCCCATGCCCTGGGCCTTTCCGACACCGGAAGGCTCGAAGCAGGCATGAAAGCAGATTTTCTGGTGCTGGACAGCCATGACTGGCGGGAAATCAGTTACCGCCTGGGCAACGCGGTCAGCAAGGTGTTCATTTCAGGAAAGGAAGCATGATCCAGCTCAATGACCATTTGACCTTGCAAGACTTCATTGCAGTGGTTCGCAATTTTGAAGAAGTCCAGCTCTCAGAAGCCTCCAGAGCGCGGGTGCAGAAAAGCCGCCAGTTCATCGAAAAAATTGTGGAACGTGGAGACCCGGTTTATGGGGTCAATACAGGATTCGGGAAATTCCAGAACACCCGCATCGAGCGGGACCAGCTTGAAGAATTGCAGCGCAACCTGATCCTTTCGCATTCCATTGGCGTTGGAGAGCCCTTCCCGAAAGATGTGGTGCGTGGAATGTTGTTGCTCCGGGCACAGAGCCTCGCGATGGGTCACTCCGGTGTGCGTCCTGTGGTCATTGAAGGACTGCTGAACTTTTTAAACCACCAGATTCATCCGGTGGTCCCCTCTCAGGGATCGGTGGGCAGCAGTGGAGATCTGGCCCCCCTTTCCCACCTGACCCTGGCCCTGATTGGAGAAGGGGAAGTGGAACACAAAGGACAGATTCGGGCTGCCAGAGAGGTGCTCTCTGAATTGGGCCTTGAACCCATCGTGCTGCAGGCCAAGGAAGGTCTGGCCCTGATCAACGGCACCCAGGCCATGTGCAGTTTGCTGGCCCTCCTGATTCACGATGTGGAGATCCTGCTGTCCAGCGTGGACATTGCTGCAGCTTCCAGTGTGGAAGCCCTGAAAGGCAGCCACAAGCCCTTTTCTGAAGGTGTGGTGCGCCTGAGGCCTTATCCTGGTGCAAAGCAGGTCAGCGAAAACCTCAGAAACCTTTTGCAGCACTCTGAAATTGCGGTTTCCCACGAGAACTGCGAGAAGGTGCAGGATGCCTACTCGCTGAGGGCCACGCCCCAGGTGCATGGAGCTTCCAGGGATGCTTTAAAACATGCCCGTGAAATTCTGGACATCGAGATGAACAGCGTCACCGACAACCCCCTGATCTTTCCAGACGAGGAAAAAGTCATTTCGGGTGGAAATTTCCATGGTCAGCCCCTGGCCCTGGCAGCCGATTACGCGGGAATTGCCATTGCCGAGCTGGCCAACATCAGCGAACGCCGCATTGAACAGATGCTGAACCCTGCACTCAGCGGGTTGCCTGCATTTCTGGCAGAGCAAGGCGGCCTCAACAGCGGTCTGATGATCTCCCAGTACACAGCTGCCAGTCTGGTGAGTGAAAACAAGGTGCTGGCCCACCCTGCCAGTGTGGACAGCATCCCCACCAGTGCCAACCAGGAAGACCACGTTTCGATGGGCACCATTGCCTGCCGCAAGGCCCACCAGATCTTCGAGAACACCCTGTGGGTGATTGCCATTGAACTCACCTCTGCAGCACAGGCCCTGGATTTTCAGGCTCCGCTCAAACCAGGGCAGGGGGTCAAGGCCGTCTATGACCTCATCCGCAGCGAGATTCCCCACCTGGAACGGGACCGTTACTTCAAACCAGAGGTCAGCAAGATCCGCGAAATGGTCCGCACAGGCCGTCTGGTGCAGGCCGCCAGAGAAGCTGTGGGGCAGTTGCACTGAGTCTGGACTGTTCAGAAAAGAGGCGAGTGATCCTCGCCTCTTTCTGTTTTCCAATCACCTGGAAAGTTCAGGAAAATCGGGAAGCCTGTCCCCATAAATCCAGCTTTCCAGAAAACCCCTGAGCTGGGGTTTGCCTGTGGTTTTCAGCACGCTCTGGATGAAATCTTCTGTGGAAGCATTCTTAAAGGCATGAGCCCTGTAGTAATTCTGGACCACCTGTTGAAACAGTTTGTTGCCCACACGGTAGCGCAGGGCGTGAAAAACCAGCGCACCCCTCTGGTAGACCCGTGGGCTGAACAGGTCTTTGCGCTCCCTGATGTATGGGGCTTTGATGTTCTGGGTTTTGCTGCGCTGGTACTGGGATTTCAGGTAAACCTTCAGGTCCTTTTCTTCTGGATGCTCCCAGAGGTTGGTGAAGAAGGTGGCCAGGCCTTCACTGAGCCACACATCCGACCAGGTGCTGGGGGTGACGCTGTTGCCAAACCACTGGTGGGCAAGTTCATGGAAAAACAGCGCTGCCTCACGGGTTTTGCCTGGAAAGGTGCTGAGCCCCTGGGTTTCCAGCGCATAAGGGGTGGGAGCCTCTGTGAACATCACCCCATACGTCTCAAAAGGATAAGGGGCCACCTGTTGCTCCAGAAAGCTGAGCATGGGCTCAAACATCCCCAGTTCTTTCTGCTGAAATTTGGCAGGAAGGCTGACCGGAAAATAATTCTGATAAACCAGATTTTCCCTGAACTGTTGCCACTCCATCCGAAAGCGGTTGACCTGCACGGTGGCCAGATGGGGGGCCATGGGTTGCCGCATCTCGTAGGTGTAGGTTTTGACGCGGTCTCCAGCGGTGCTCACCAGCACTCCGTTGGCCACCCCCAGATCAGGCAATGGAACGGTGAGGTGAAAGGTGAAAGTGGCCTTGTCACTGGGATGGTCGTTGGCCGGGAACCAGGACATGGCCCCGTTGGGTTCATTCAGCACGTAAATGCCTGTTTTGTGTTGTTTCCAGCCCACCGAATCTGCTTCTGTCTCACCGGGTTCTTTGATGGTTTGCGGGGTGCCTGAGTAAGCCACCTGCACCTCATAAATCCTGCCCACGCTGGAGGATTGTCCCAGATCAATGTGCAGGTGCTGCCCGGTGTGCTGGAAAGTGGCTTGCTGCCCATTCACCAGCACTTCTGAAACCTGCAGGCCCAGCAGATCCAGCTGAATGGCTGGCGTGTTGCGAACGGTTTTGAGTTCCAGGGTTGCATTGCCCTGCAGCACATTTTTTCCCGGATCGATGTCCAGCCTCAGGTCATAGTGCAGCACATCCAGGTTGGGATCCAGACTTTCCGGATAGAGCAGTTCAGGATTGCTGGCAGGCGTGGGTGCCGGGACACCCAGGGCCAGACCAAGCAGCAGGGTGCTGCAAATCGAAACGCATTTTTTGTGCATCAACAAAGCATTCATCAGAAAAACCTCCAGCCCACAGTATAAATGGGGGAGGCGGAAATGGTTTGAAGGACTGGTATTGCCAGCCCGGAAGCCCGATTCAGGCTTTGGGACGCATCATGCGACCGCGTTTTTCGGCTTCAATGGCTTTTTGCAGATCGCCAATTTGCCGGAGGAGCTGGATCTGCTGGGTGGGATCGGCGTTTGCCAGTTGCTTTTTCAGCTGGGTCACTTCGTCTTTCATCAGGGTCTGGGTGTGCAGCGATTCGGCTTCCATCAGTCCCTGTTCTTTCATGTCTTTCAGGCGTTCGACCATGTCCTGGTGCTGGGCCTGGATCTGGGATTCAGGATTTTCAAACAGGAAGGCCAGCAGGATTTTTTCCTCGGGCCGTCCTCTGAAGTGTTCCAGAATGGCTTCACGGGAAGGATTTTCCCGGGCCACCCGGATGAGTTCATCCACCAGCAGGTTTCTGAAGGGACTGGTGCCGTCCATTTTTTGCAGCAACTGTGGGTCCATCAGGATCTGCTGCGCAAGATACAGCTCACGTCGGTCTTCCTGGGTTTGCTCAGAAACCATGCCCTTGATGTTGATGTCGGTGAGGTTCTTGCGTTTGCTCTTGCTCTGCACCCACTCGTTCAATTTGTGCTCGTCGATGCCCGCCTTCTGGGAGACTTTGCGGCGCACCTCTGCAGCAATTTCATCGTAGATGTCGTGGTCCTGCATGCGGGGAAGCAGCATTTGCAGAAAGCCCCGTTTGCCTTCCGGGTGATTCAGGTCAAACTGGCTCATGGCGTGCTGGATGCGGAATTCCACCTCGGTGAGGCCGTGCAGCAGGGAAGTGTGGATGCTCTCGGTGTCTCCGTGTTGCAGGGCATCTGCGGGGTCCTTGCCACTGGGCACCTGGTGGGCCGAGATCAGGAACTTGCTGCCCAGCATCTGGTCCAGTCCGGACAGGGTGGCTTTCTGTCCAGCGCTGTCCTGGTCGAACATCAGCTTGACGGTGCGCACCCCCTGACGGGCCAGCAGTGCACCGTGCTCGGCGGTCATGGCGGTTCCCAGCGTGGCCACGGCGTGTTTGAAGCCCCACTGGTGCATGGCAATCACGTCCATGTAGCCTTCCACCACCACAATTTCATGGGTGCTCTGGGCCTGTGAACGGGCCAGATGGAAGCCGTAAAGCAGTTCGCTCTTTTTGAAGATGTCGGTTTCGGGGGTGTTGAGGTATTTGGGTTTGCTGTCGTCCAGCACCCGTCCTCCGAAGCCCACCAGCCGTCCGAGGTAATCCCGGATGGGGAACATCACCCGGTTGCGAAAACGGTCATAGACCCGCCCGGTGTCCGGTGCCTCGGAAAGCAAACCTGCCTGCAAGAGTTGGGCTTCATGCACCCCTTGCAGTTTGCAGAATTTGATCAGGCCGTCCCAGCCACCTGGAGCGTAGCCCAGTTCAAACTGGGTGATGTTTTCTTCATTCATGCCACGGGCATACAGGTAGCCCAGTGCATCGCTGCCTTCAGGTTTGCGCAGGCTCTGTCTGAAGTAGGCCAGGGCCATTTCGTTGACTTCAAAGAGGTCGCGCTGTTTTTTCTCGGTGGCATTGAATTCCAGCTTGATGCCTGTGCGGTCTGCCAGTTTTTGCAGTGCGTCCCCGAAAGGCAGGCTTTCCACCTGCATCAGGAATTTGAAGGCATCTCCACCTGCTTTGCACCCGAAGCAGTAATAGTAACCCTGGTTGATGTCCACATTGAACGAGGGGGATTTCTCTTTGTGAAACGGACACAGGCCCTTGAACCTGCCGTTTCCGGCAGGGGTCAACCGGACATACTCTCCGATCAGATCGGCGAGATTCAGTCTGGCTTTGATTTCTTCTTTGGTGCCCATGCCTGTCTTTCTTCACACGAGGGCCGAACAGGGTTCAGCCAGAGAATGCCTGACGTTTTGTTCTCACGCAAACATGCCCCTTTGGATTCGGGGTAGTCATTCTATCTTATGGCATCCCCCCTTTGTAAATAGAGAGGGGGAAGCTTGACATCTTGCACAAAAAATGCGCACTTCGCTCAGACGGCGGGTGCGCATTTTCTTTGTGTCAGACGTTTAATACTGTTCTTCGTCGTAGTGCAGCACGGGCAGGCCTAAGTGTTCATAAGCCCTCACCGTTGCCACACGGCCTCTGGGGGTGCGTTTCACAAAACCCAGCTGAATCAGGTAGGGTTCGTACACGTCTTCCAGGGTGTTGGCGTCTTCACTCATGGCAATGGCGAGGGTGTCCACACCCACCGGGCCTCCAGAGAAGCGGTGGATCAGGGTCTCAATCAGTTTGACATCCCGTTCATCCAGGCCAGCAGAGTCCAGACCCAGCAAATCCAGGGCTTTCTCGGCGCGTTCTCTGGAGATGTTGACCTCGCCTGCCACCACAGCGTAATCGCGCACCCGGCGCAGATAACGCTTGGCAATTCGCATGGTACCGCGTGAGCGTGCTCCGATTTCCAGTGCGGCCTCTTCGGACAGTTCATAGCCGTTGAGGTTGGCTTCTCGGGTCAGGCCCCAGGCCAGTTCTTGCGGAGTGTAATACTCCAGGTGCTCAATGATCCCGAAACGGGAGCGCATGGGAGCGGTGATCAGACCCGGCCGGGTGGTGGCCCCCACCAGGGTGAAATGGGGGAGGGGAAGTTCGATGGTGCGGGCTGCAGGTCCCTGCCCCAGCACGATGTCCAGCTTGAAATCCTCCATGGCTGGATAAAGGTGCTCTTCTGCCACCCTTCCCAGACGGTGAATTTCATCGATGAACAGCACATCCCCTTCTTCAATGCTGTTGGTGAGGATGGCGGCCAGGTCTCCTGGTTTTTCGATGGCAGGCCCGGAGGTGACCTTGATGTTTACGCCCATTTCATAAGCGATGATGTGGGCAAGGGTGGTTTTCCCCAGTCCGGGAGGCCCGAAGATCAGGGTGTGGTCCAGCGCCTCCCCCCGGGTTTTGGCGGCTTGCAGGTACACTGCAAGTTTTTCTTTGACTTTTTCCTGCCCAACGTAGTCCGATAAGGACTTGGGGCGCAAAGTGAGGTCGGCTTCCATTCCTTCTATTTTACGCTATAAACAGATTGAAGGGAAAGGGGAATGCACAAATGCGGCAAGAATAAACATCCCCAGAAGCTTGACCGGGGATGCGGGTAAAAGGTTCAGGAGATCAGGCTTTCTGGTTTCTGCCTGTAAACAGCCTGAACAGGCCCACCAGTGCAGCAATGACCACCACAAAGAATTTCTTCAGGAGCAGCAGGATCACCGTGAGAAAGCCCGTTTTGGCCGCTGCAGCACCCAGACCTCCAGCCACCAGAGCCGCCAGACCATACTCTGCCAGTTTGTCTTTGCCTGCCTGGAAGTCTTCATACCGGTTTCCAGGGGTAAAAGCCACACCTTCCAGCATGCCGGGAAGCGCATCTCGAATCTGGTCCAGCTGGGACATGTCTGCCACGGCATTGAGGTTCAGCACCCCTGTGCGTCCCAGCACCCGCACATCATAGTTGAGGGTGTGGTTGATGTCTCCGCCAAAAGAAAGCTCTTTGGCCCAGTACATCTTGTGGGTCAGGTCGTCATATTTGGGCATGGTGGCCCAGCCAATCAGCTCAATGGTGGGGTATCCAGCGTCCTGGCGGGCCTTGTTGTTGCTGCTGACTTCACGCTGCATGTCTGTCAGCAGGTTCTTGTAATTGATGCGACGCGCATCTTTGTCGGAGATGTGTCCATCCTCCTGATAGGTGATCACCACACCCCAGCCTGTTTTGCTCATGGGACTGGTGTTTGCAGGAATCAGCATGCCCAGAACCTCGGTGTCTGTGGGGTTCCCCCAGCCTTCTTCCAGCAGTTTCTGGGCATCTGCAGCATCCAGATAACGCAAATCTGCTGGGATTTGCAGGTTGACTTTCTGGTCCAGCAGGCTCACCTGACCGTGCTGGTAATGCAGGCCCTGTTCAAATTTGACGGGATCAAAGGTGTCCTGTTGTGCGAATGCCAGTTGTGAAAAGGACAGACCGAGCAACGATATGTTGAGAAACAGTGCTTTTTTCATTGTTTTTTCCATTTTTACCTCTGGATGGGATTTGGCCTTTTAAGGCTCATGTTCTTAATGTATGACAAATGTAATGCACATGCTGTAGGTTGTTTAGCTTATAACAGAATAGGCATGGCAGCTGAAGCCATCAGAAAGCTTCCACTTCTTCAACAGAGAGGCTTCCCCGAACCACCAGTTGCTCCCCATCGCGGGCCACAAAACGCACTTTTGGATGCCTGGACAGGGAATCCAGAAGTGCATCTGAATAGGGGAGAATGAATTCCTGTTCTGTGGCTTTGCGCAGGTCCAGAATGCCTCCTTCCAGATGCTCTGCTGCAAAGCCATCTGCTTGCAGATACATCACGGCCAGTTTGCTTTTCTGGCCCACCTCGCAGACCACCAGATAAGACCGGTCTTTTGAAAGGCTGTAGTGTCCCTTTTCCAGCGCCTGCAATTGCACAGCAGTGCTTTCAAAACCATCAAAGTACAGGGCAAGGGGTTCGGCTTCCTGTTCCAGTTCATCTCTCAGATCCAGCAGGTGTTTCACAAAATGCAGTGTAACCCACGGACTGTTTGTCCCTTGCAGCTTTGTTATGCTGAAAGCCATGATTGAAGACGTGAGCCCACAGGAAGGTCTGGCGCGGGTGCAAGCAGGTGCACTGCTCATCGATGTGCGCGAACCCAATGAATACCAGGAAGTGCATGCAGAGGGTGCCCAGCTCATCCCCCTTTCCGAGTTTCAGCAGCGTTATGCAGAGCTGCCAAAAGACCAGGAACTGGTGATGATCTGCCGCAGTGGCATGCGCAGTGCCCGTGCAGGAAGCTTTCTGCAGGAACAGGGTTTTGAGAAAGTGGTCAATCTGGCGGGGGGCATCATGGCCTGGGTGAACGAGGGCCTGCCTCACGTCAAAGGAGAATGACATGACAACGGTAGAACAGGTGCTGGAAGCCCTCAAGGTGGTCAAAGACCCCGAAATTCCAGTCAATGTGGTGGACCTCGGACTGGTTTACGATGTGCAGATCTCAGAAGAGGGCACCGTGGACATCGAAATGACCCTCACCAGCGTGGGTTGTCCGGTGCAGGACATGATCCGTGCCGATGCTGAACTGGCAGTGATGCGCCTGGAAGACGTGCAGAAAGTCAATGTGGATTTTGTCTGGACGCCACCATGGAGCACCGAAAAGATGTCCGAAGATGGCAAGCGCCAGATGCGCATGTTTGGATTCAACGTTTGATTTTTGCAAAGCCTCTTACAGGAATTGCATTGCCAGAGGAGCCCTGTCAGGGGCTTCTTTTTTGTGGTTCTGGATCGAACTTCTCCTGTGAGAAATTGCCAGAACTGCCGAAAAATTTTATGGTGCATATATATAAGGTATAAAGCACAGAAACCCACGGAATTTTGAGTTCTGAAAACTTGCAATGAAAAAGTGAGATTCTAGAGAAGAATCGGCACGAACAATGGCAAAAAAATATTTTGTGATGGTTTGTTTCTTTTGGAAATGCCTTTCCTGGGTCTGTGGCGGTGTTTTTAAGATGCAAATTTTAAGGCTTTGTGAATTTTAAACATGCTTTTTTGCAGAGCAGTACAATGCTGAAGCCACACTGAGAAAACGCTTAAGGTGTTTTTGGGCATCAAAAACTGGCTTGTGATATTGATTCACGAGCCCAAAAGTTCACATGTGTTGGCGAGGAATTGTCGGCAAACATGGGAAGGCCTGCCAGAATGCTTTTCAAGCTAACACAACCAGACCCACAAAAAAAGTCAGGAGGAATACGTACCCCTGACTTTCATGCCTGATTTTGGGCTGGATTTTAAGCTGTCACAGCGGCTTTCTGGAGTTTGAGGTTGTTCAGGGAAACCACCAGCAGCACCAGCAGCACCACCCCGGAGAACAGGTAAGGGCTGCCATGAGACACATACTGGTACAGGTATCCTGCGATGATGGGTCCCATCATGCGTCCCAGAGCTGTGGCAGAGCTGTTGACCCCGGCAATGCTGCCCTGCTGATTTGCCGCCACTTGTAAGGAAAGGGCTGTAGAAATGCTGGGTGAAATGAAAGCACTGCCAAAACCAATCACACACAGGGCAAAAGTGATGCTCCAGAAAGAGTGCATCAGCGGCATCAGCAGCATGCCTGTGCCCATCACAGCCAGACCCACCCAGATCAGGGTGGATTGAGGCACTTTTTTGGCCAGCACACGGATCAGACCGCCCTGTACGGCCACCGCCACCATTCCAAAAATGAACAGCGAAACGGCAATGGTGCGAACCGCCTGGGCTCCAGAAAGGTTCAGGTTGTCCTGGATGTAGAAAGAGATGGTTTGTTCCATGCCCACACTGGCCAGGGTGGTCAGCATGGAAATCACCACCAGCACAGGAATTTCACCCTTCAGAAAACTTACAGGTGCTTTGTTTGAGTCGGTTTTGGGCCTCAGGTGGATGCTTTCAGGCAGCACTTTCAGGGCCACCAGGGCTGTGACCAGGGCCAGCACAGCCGAGAAGAACACTGGAACCAGCAAGCCATACCCGGAAAGCATTCCTCCAATGGCCGGTCCAAAAATGATGCCCAGTCCAAAAGCTGCTCCGATCAGACCCATGGCTCCTGCACGTTTGTCAGGAGGGGTGATGTCTGCAATGTAGGCCTGGGCAGTGGGCAGGGTGGCACTGGAAAGCAATCCTCCGGCCACACGTGCACCCAGCAGGGCAATCAGCAGAGGGGTTCCCTGCAACGTTCCCTGCAAACCCAGATGGGCCATGTACCCAAAAAGCCCGAAAGAGACAGCAAATCCGATGAGCCCCAGAATCAGGATGGGCCGCCGTCCGCGGCTTTCGGAAAGGTGCCCCCACCAGGGAGCACTGAGAAACTGGGCCAGACTGTACACCGTGGAAAGCCAGGTGGTCTGGGCGGTGGTGATGCCCAGTTTGACAGAAAGCGGTGCCAGCACAGGGAACAGCACGCTGAGTCCCAGCATGGCAATGAAAATGGTCAGAAACAGAAGTCCTAGCGGCCTGGAGCCTTTCATGCTGTCAATGTTACCATATGGTCACTTTTGCAGGTTCGGGAACAGCTTACATTTTCTGGGTGAAAAGAACATGGAATCTGGCAGAAGGTGGTGTTCTTAAGGCGGGGTGAGCAGCAGATTTGTAGCATAAAAGGACATTAAAGTCTGAGTCAGTTGCATTTTGCACAGGGTTCAACTATAGTTTGTCTAGGTCACCACACCCAAAGAAGACTGCACCTGACGATTGACCTTGAGACCAACCTGAGTTACATTGGGGTACAGGTATCAACTGATTCAATTTTAAGGTGAAACGCTTCCAAATTAAGTGGAAGCGTTCCCAAAGGGTCAGTCGACCAGTAAAGGAGAAGTGCATGAAGAAAGCAACCCTTGCAATGGCTGTGCTCAGCCTGGCCCTCGGCAGTGCTCAGGCAGCGAAGATCACCGTTTGGACCCACTTTGGAGACCAAGAGGCCGCCTGGCTGCAAAGTGCTGCCAAAGCTTATGGTGCCAAAACGGGCAACACTGTAGACGTGGTGGCTGTGCCCTTCGGTGACATCAGAACCAAAATGATCAACGGCGCTTCCAAAGGCGAAGGTCCTGACCTGGTGGTTTCTGTTCCTCACGACTGGATCGGCGAAATGGCTGCTGCTGGCGTGGTGGAGCCCATGGACAAGTACGTCACTGGCGCTGCCAAATCCGACATCGAAAAAGTCGGTCTGAATGCCTTCACCTACAAAGGCAAACTGTTTGGCATCCCCCTCTTCGCAGAAGCCGTGGCCGTTGTGTACAACAAAAAACTGGTCGCCAAAGCCCCCACCAGCTGGGCCTCTTTCCTCAAGACCGCCCAGACCCTGACCGATCCCGCCAAAGGCCAGTATGGCTTCCTGGCTGATCTGGCCAACAGCTACATGAACTACGGTGTGATCAGCTCCTACGGCGGATACATCTTCAAAAACAACGCTGGTACCCTGGACACCAAGGACCTCGGCATTGGCAACAGTGGTGCAGAGAAAGCCATGGAGTTCCTGAACGACCTGCGCTACAAGTACAAACTGGTTCCCGAAGGCGTGGATGGCCAGCTCGCCAAGTCTGCTTTCGTGGACGGCCAGCTTGCCATGTTCCTCACCGGTCCCTGGGACATGGGCGACATCAAGAAAGCCAAAATCGACTACGGCATCATGGCCTTCCCCACCCCTCCCGGAGCCTCTGGCAAGTGGAGCCCCTTCGTGGGCGTGCAGGGTCTGGTCATGAACAGCTACAGCAAATCCAAAGCTGAAGCTGCTGGATTTGCCAAGTTCCTGATTGAAGCCAACAGCGTGGCTGCTTTCAACAAAGCAGGCGGACGCATCCCAGTCAGCAAGAAGGCGAAGAAGTCCCTGGCCACGGACCCTGTGGTGGTCGGCTTCGGCAAGACCATCGCCATGGGCACCCCCATGCCCAACGTTCCCGAAATGGGCAGCGTGTGGGGACCCTGGAGCAACGCTGTCAACCTCAGCACCTCCAAAGCCAGCCCTGACTACGGCAAGATTCTGGATGCCGCTGTCAAAGAAATCAAGTCCAACATCAAGTAAGCCTGAGAACCTGGAGGCTGGGGGGAAACACCTCCCAGCCTCTCTTGCCAGGGAGAAGACCCATGACCATTCGAACTGAAGTGCCCCCACAAGGTACCCGAGGACTGCTGCAGGCACTGGGCATCCTCGCCGTACTGCTGCTTGCCAGCCTGGGAATTGCCTGGCTGATTGGCAACGTCACGGCGAGCTCCTTCCCACAGGCGCCGTCTTACATGCTGCTGATTTTCTGGGCTGTGATTCTTGTGCCCATGGCCATTGTGATTTTGAGAATGTTCCCCTGGATGATCAACTGGTATTACCTGCTGCCAGCGATCATCTTTGTGCTGGTTTTTACGGCTTTCCCCCTGGCCCTGACGGTGGGACTGGCCTTTACCAACTACAGCGGTCAAAACGGTGGAACCCCAGATTCAGGGGCCATGATGGAAATTGCCTCCATCAGCCCGGACCGCAAGATCATCACCGTCAATGAAGCTGGCGATGGCACCATGCAGGAAACCTTCCGTTGCGAAGATCCTGCTTGCACCGGAGCCAAAGCTGCTGTTTACATCAAAGACGTCACCAAGCCGGTCATTTTAGGTGTGGAGTCCCTCAGTGATAAAGCCATCACGCTGACTGCACCCCTCCCAGAAAACCAGAACTTCGTTCAGATCACCCGCGTGAACGTGATCAAACTGGTGGGCATCAAGAACTTCATCGGAATTTTCCGAGATGCCAGCATCCAGTTGGTCCCCACCTTCATCTGGACGGTGATTTTCGCGCTCTCCACCATTTTGGTCAACACCGTTGCAGGACTCACCCTGGGCATTTTGCTGGCCAACAAACGCCTGAAGTTCCGCAATTTTTACCGTTCCCTGCTGTTCCTCCCCTGGGCCATTCCTGTGGTGATCAGTGTGCAGATGTGGGTGGCCCTCCTGAACCCCAACTTCGGGGTGATCAACCGTTTGCTGGGCCTGCTGGGCATGTACCCCATCGGCTGGCTGATCGATCCCATGTGGGCAAAGATCAGCATTCTTTTTGTGAACCTGTGGCTGGGTTTCCCCTTCATGATGACCGCCACCATTTCCGCACTGGCCAGCATTCCTGAAGACCTTTATGAAGCTGCTGCCATTGATGGAGCAAACCGCTGGGAACAGGTGAAAGCCATCACCTTGCCCATGCTGCGCAGTGCATTCACTCCGCTGCTGCTGTCGGGTTTTGCTTTCAACTTCAACAACTTCGGTTTGATTTACCTGCTGACCGCCGGGGGCCCTCCCCAGGAAGGCCGCACGTCCACTGCCCAGAGCACCGACATTCTGCTGTCCTGGGGGTACAACGTGGCCTTCACCAACCAGGGAGGCAACGATTACGCGCTGGCCAGTGCCATCGCCATCATCATTGGTGTGCTGACCCTGGCCGTGAGCATCGTGAACTTCAGGTTTGCTGGTGTCTTTAAGGAGGCCCGGAAATGAGCGGGAGCGTACAGAAGAACCAGCAAGACAACAAGTTCAAACCCTACGTTCCCAGAGAACCCAGCATCTTTGAGAAGGCCCTGCCCTGGATTGTGGGCATTGGGGTGCTGGCGTTCCTGATTTACCTGGGCACCGTGCTGTTCAGCCCAGAGCACTACAAAGCCCCCATCTTCCCGACCATTGTGCGGGTGGAAAACGGCTGGGTCACTGCCCTGACCTGGTTGCTGGGCATTGTGGCCCTGATGGGTCTGATTGCTTTTGGGACCACCACCTTCCTGCGCACGGTCAGGGGCCGCAAGAACATCAGCTTCTGGGCCATCCTGGGAGACCAGGTCACCCACCTGGCCATCTGGATCGTGATTTTCTCCACCATCTACCCGCTGTTCTACGTCATTGCTGCAAGCTTTGATCCCCGCAACAGCCTGTACAACACCCGTCCCATCGAGAGCGCTTCGGTGTTCATCCGCTCCAAGGTGCTCCCCGATTTCAGCCAGATCAGTTGGGAAAACTACGAGAAGCTGTTCTACGGCATTCAACTGGCTCCCTGGCACTGGGGTTTCCTGATCCTGGCTGCGGTTGCTCTGGTTTCCATCCTGGTGATCAACCTCTATTCCAGGATCACCAGTGACACCCGCACCCTCAAAGTGGTGCATGCCTGGCTGACCCGCATCCTGCTGGGATCGCTGGCCCTGCTGGTGCTCACCATCACCCCTGCACAGTTCACTGGTCCGGACAACGAGAACAAATTCCTGTTGCACATCCGCAACACCTTGCTGGTGTCCGGGATCACCGGGGTGATGACGGTTTTGCTGGCCACCACAGGTGGTTATGCCGTGGCGCGTTTCAGTTTCCCCGGACGTTACCAGACCCTGCTGACTTTCGTGTTCCTGCAGATGATCCCCACTGTGATCGGTCTGGTGGCTGTGTACTTCCTGCTGTCTTACTTTGACCTTTCCAACACCTTCACCGGTCTGATTCTGGCCTACTCGGGCGGAGCCATTGCCTTCAACATCTGGATCTTTAAAGGCTATGTGGAAGGTCTTCCGCTCAGTCTGGAAGAAGCCGCACTGGTGGACGGTGCTTCCAGATGGCAGGTGTTCAGCCAGATCATCATGCCGCTCTCTGGACCCATGCTGGTGTTCATTTTCCTCAACCAGTTCATCGGCACCTATGCCGAATTCATTCTGGCCAGCGTTGTGCTGACCGGGGTGGAGAACTGGACGGTGGGGGTCAGCCTGCGGTCTTTCACCAGCGGTCAATTCTCCACCAAATGGGGCACTTTTGCTGCTGCCAGCGTGGTTGGAGCCCTGCCCATCGTGGCCCTGTTCTACACCTTCCAGCAGTTCTTTGTGGGTGGACAGGTGGCCGGTGGCGTGAAGGAATAACGACCTTTTTGCTGCATTTGAATCACTGCAGCAAAACCCCTCAGACCTTTTGCCCTGTGCCCCCTTGAAGCGCTTTTAAAAACCGCTAAAATGGAAGGCAAACATACAGGCAACGCTTGTCCTCACAGGGCACGACCTCTTCAGAAAGAGGCCGTGCCTTTTCTGTCGCAACAAGGAGAGACAATGATCCAAAATTCCAACGTCTGGCATGATCACACCCCTGGTTACACCGAAGCTCTGGGAGCCAAACGGGGCAGCACCGTCAAAGTGCGCCTCAAGACCCTGCAACAACCGGAAAAAGTGCGTTTGCTTCTTCCCATCAGTGGTGAAATCAACGAACTGAAAACCCGTTCCATTCCTGCTGTGGACGGTGAGGGATTCTGGTTTGAAGCAGACCTCCCCCTGCACCAGTACCGCACCCCTTACGCCTGGCACCTGACCTTCCACAACGATTCCTATTACTTTTCTCAGGCAGGCATCACCCGTGTGAGACGGGGCTACCGGGACTTTTTTCAGTATCTGGCAGAGCACACGGTGCCCGAGTGGGTGTTCAAGAGCTGCTTCTACCAGATCTTTGTGGACCGCTTCAGAAACGGCAACACCGAAACTGATGTGAAAGACAACGAGTACCTGTATCCTGCTCCAGAAACCGTGGAAGTGCACAACAAAGTGGACCCTGAGCGGGCCAAGCGTTTCATTCCCAGACCGGTGATGAAAGCAGAATGGGGCACCCCCCCTGACAGCAAAGGCGATGTGCACGCCCATTACGGTGGAGACCTGGAAGGGGTTACGGAAGCGATTCCATACCTGAACGATCTGGGCGTCAATGCCCTGTGGCTCACCCCCATCTTCGAAAGCCCCAGCAACCACAAATACGACACCAAAGACTACCGCACTGTGGACCCCCACTTTGGCGGCAGACGGGCCTTCGATGAGATGCTGGGCACTGCACACCTGTCTGGCATCAAAGTCATCCTGGACGGGGTGTTCAACCACACCGGTGACCTGCACGAAATGTTCCAGAAGGCGCTCTACAACCCCTCCATTCCTGAACGCACCCTGTTCACCTGGCACAAAGACACCCCCACCTACGAGGCGTTCTTCGGGGTGCCCACCCTGCCCAAAGTGGATTATTCCAGCGAACTGGCCTTCCAGGAATTCATTGATGGTTCCAACTCGGTGGTGCGCTACTGGCTGAAAGCAGGCATCGACGGCTGGCGTCTGGACGTGGCCCAGATGATTGGCCGCAGTGGCACCGATGAAGGCAACCTGGAAGTGCACCACCGCCTGAAAAAAGCCGCACGTGAAGAAAATCCCCAGGCTTTCATTTTTGGAGAGCGCTTCTTTGATGCAGAACACGCCCTGGACGGTCAGGGTGAAGACGCTGCCATGAACTACCACGGTTTCGGTCTGCCGGTGATGGAATGGCTCGCCCAGGCTTCTGGAAGCTTTGTTCCTGTACAGGCCCGTGCCGAAGAAGTGGTGCATTTGATGTGGGACGCTTATCAGGCTTTGCCCCCCCAGGTGGCCCTCAGCCAGGTCAACCTGATTGACTCCCACGATGTGGCCCGTGCCCTGTACCGTCTGGGCAACGACAAGAACAAACTGCGGGTGGCCCTGTCCCTGCTTTACACCTATGTGGGTGTCCCCTGCATGTTCTACGGCACTGAAGTGGGCCTCACCCAGTTCGAGAAAGGCACCATGCCCTTCTGCCGGGTGACCATGCCCTGGGAAGAAAAAGAATGGGACCTGGATTTGCTGGAATTCACCAAAAAGCTGATTTCCCTGCGCAAAACCCACATCGCCCTGCAACAGGGAAGCCTGCGCTTCCTGCTGGGAAGCAACGACACCATCGCCTACGAACGCTCCTACACCCATGCCAATGGCAAGGTGGACCGGGTCGTGGTGGCCACCAGCAACCAGACCACCTCCAGAATCATCTCACTGGATCTTCCCGCAGGCACCTACCGCAACGCCATCACCGGTGAAGTGGTCAATCCTGAGCGGGTGCAGCTCAGTGGTTCTCTGGTGCTTGTGGCGGAATAAGACCCACAGAACGAACAGCAAGGGGAGAGGACGCAAATGTGCGCTCCTCTTCCTGATGTTTTAGGGTCTGAACAGGCAAAACCCCCAGCCCCGACCCACACAACCACAATTGGTCTGCGGCAAAGAGGTCTTCTCGGGTGACCCACTGCGTTCTGGCCTGCACTCCAAGTTCCTGCAGGGCCACCTGACGGGTCACGCTGGGCAACCCCCCCAGAGGCGTTATATATATATCGTCTTTTTTCAGCAGAAACCCTGCACGGGTGCCATCTGTCACAAACCGCTGGCTGGCGTCCCACAGCAGGCCCTCAAAAGCACCTGCAAGCTGGGTTTCTCTGGCTGCCAGTGTGTAAGGCAGGTGGTTCCCTGTCTTGTGCAAACCCATCACAGGATGCACCACCTGATCGGTCAGCACCACCGAGATGTGCTCTGGAATGGGCCTGAAGTCCCGAAAAGACACCAGAACATCCTGTTCTGTGAGGGTGATGCGACACAGACCCTGTGCAGGAGACTGATGTTCAATCCAGGCTTTCAGGTCCTGAGCATCCAGAATTTCTGGAAAACCAAAGTGCTGGATGGATTGGTTTAGGCGCTCCAGATGCTTCTCCCAGTACAGCAACTGATGCTCGTGCAAACGGAGGGTGGTGTAAAGGCAATGCCCAAGGGACTGGACCTGTTCGCTGGGAAGAAGGCGCATGGTTTCATTATGCCAAGGGCCGAGGGCAGGTCTGGATGGCTTTTGCTGCTGCATTGCTTTGGTTCGTTCCCAGCTGGCCATGAGAGCAACAAAACCTGTTCAGGACAGCATTTGGAAGCTTGACGTTGCCGGCACAAGAACTTACCTTGCTCTCGGCTCTCGGCTCTCGGCTCTCGGCTCTCGGCTCTCGGCTCTCGGCCTTTAGTTGTGCCCCTTAAACGCCCGTGCAATCTTCAGAAAATTGTCCAGCAACTGGTGTCCTTTTTCAGTCAGGGCGCTTTCAGGATGGAACTGCACGCCATGCACAGGGTATTGCTGGTGTTGCAGGCCCATCAGGGTGCCATCTGCAGACCACGCATTGCCCAGCAAGGTGTCTGGCAGGTCCTGCACGATCAGGCTGTGGTAACGGGTGACCCTGAGTGGGCTGGGCAGGTGTTCAAACACCCCCGAGTGGTCATGGGTGATGGGCGAGGTTTTGCCATGCACAGGTTCTCCAGATTTCACCACGGTTCCCCCAAAAGCCTCGGCAATGCACTGGTGCCCCAGGCACACGCCCAGAATGGGAACAGAGGTGTGAAACTGCTGAATCACTTCCAGGGACCGACCAGAATTCTGGGGATGACTGGGTCCAGGAGAGATGATCAGGGCATCTGGATTGAAAGTGCGCACCTCTTCCAGGTCAAACTGGTCGTTTCTCCAGACCGTCACGCTGGTGCCCAGTTCCAGGAAATAGCGCATCAGATTGAAGGTGAAAGAGTCGTAGTTGTCGATCATCAGGAGTTCCATGCAAACCTCACGGGAACCAGGGCATGGTCGGCCAGGAAGAACTGGGCTTCTGGATGTTCTGCAAGCCAGTCCAGGCTCATGGGGATCTCCTGCACCTGTTCGGTTTTCAAAAGCTGGATCAGCATGGGACAGGTCAGCCAGCGGTCCTCCAGAACAGGTGTGAACAGCTCTTCTCCCAGTTTTGCCACCAGATTGCCCTGGTTGAACTGGGCGATCAGGCCATCGTCGTGGTAAAGCAAAAGCAGTTCTTCATCCAGATTTTGTTGTGTCCGGTGGAAATGCAGGGTGTCCAGTTCCAGCAGGGGTTCATCGGCCACCCGGAAAGGGAGGGGTTCTGCTGGAAAAGCCCTGATCTGGGTTTGCACTTCTCCAGAGGAATCCAGATGGAGGTCCACCAGCCATTCTCCTTCAGGGTGCTGTTCGGAGGTGAAGTACAGCACCTCGTACATGGTCTGGGCATCTTCGGGGTAACCCCAGTAACGGGCAGATTTGATCATTTTGTTGATGTGTTCCCGCACCAGAGGGTACTGCCCCTCTTGCAGGTGCAGGGTTTCCACCAGTGAAAACTGCGGTTGCTGGTAGGTCAAAAGCAGGGATTTGGTGAGCACCTCCTGGTATTCATCGGAGGGGTCGGAATCCCAGGTGATGCCTCCGCCCACCCCGTACTCTGCCTGTTCGAGTTCATCATCGGTGATCACGGTGCGGATGGGCACGTTGAAGATGGCCTCGCCTTCCGGGGTCAGGTAGCCGATGGCTCCGCAATACACCTGTCTGGCACTGCTTTCCAGTCTGGAGAGCAGGTGCATGGTGCTGATCTTGGGTGCCCCGGTGATGGACCCACAGGGAAACAGCGCTTCCAGAATGTCTTCCAGCTGGGTGCCTGGATGGGTTTCCGCCTGAATGGTGGAGGTCATGGTCCAGAGGGTCTGGTATTTTTCCACCTCGAACAGCTTGGACACCTTGACGCTGCCTGGAATGGCAATGCGGCTCAGGTCGTTGCGGATCAGGTCCACGATCATCAGGTTTTCAGCGCGGTTCTTTTCGCTGGTTTTCAGGAACTGGCGCTGCAGGTCGTCCTCTTCCAGAAAACGCCCTCTGGGAGCTGTGCCCTTCATGGGTCTGGTGGTGATTTTCTGACCATCCCAGTGAAAGAACAACTCTGGAGAGGCACTGAGGATCTGGAAGCGCCCCAGGTCCAGAAAGGCACTGTAATCCCCTTTCTGTGCGCGGGTCAGTTGCTGGTAATAATGGAAAGGGTGCCCGGTGAAGGGTGCTGTCAGGCGCAGGGTGTAATTGGCCTGATAGGTTTCTCCCTCGGTGATCCATTTTTTCAGGTGGGCAATGTTCTGCTGGTAGTCTTCTTCGCTGAGCTGGGTGCGCCAGGGCAGGCTGATGGCCTTGCTGCTTTCTGGAAATTGCGGGGCAGGGGAGGGGAACTCAAAAATCCCAAACCACAAGAGCGGCATCTGGCAGGGTTTGCCTTCGGGAAGGGCAGGATCGAAAGCCTGGGCGGCTTCGTAAGCCAGATAACCTGCTGCATAAAACCCCTGGCGGGTCCAGTCCTGCACTTCACGCAAGAGTGGCCGAACTTCCGAGAGGGTTTCAGTGCACAGAACCTTGACAGGCTCCCGGAAGCACAGCCTCTCGATGGTTCCCTGGGTGTTCCTGAATTCAAAAAGCAGCCACGGCATGTGCATGTTTCAATTCCTGTCCCTGACCGACACCCTCCATACCAGTGACAGAAATCGGGTGCAGGACTTTGCCTTCTGGCACCGATCAGAGCTGTCCCAGCCTGCGCATCAGGGCGCAGCCAGACGGGTCGCTGTATGTATACCATGCGAGAGTTGCGCGGTACAAGTAAACCCACCTCCGCCATAACCCTTAACCCTGTAGGCAATTCAGGCACCCGAAACAGGGCTGAAATCCGTTAGACTGATGCATATGGACGAGAAAATCCGCATTCTTCTGGTTGATGACCACCCCGTGGTGCGCAAAGGCACCCGTGACCTGCTGGAAAGCCACGATGACCTGGTGGTGATCGGGGAGGCTGGCGATGGTCAGGAAGCCATTGACCAGGCCATGAAACTCACACCCAACGTGATCCTGATGGACGTTTCCATGCCTGGCATGAACGGCATCGAGGCCACCAAACGCATCAAGGCCCTGGCCCCCACCATCAGCGTGCTGGTCCTGACCAGTTACGACGATGACGCTTACGTTTTTGCCCTGCTGGAAGCGGGCGCTGCAGGCTACCTGCTGAAAAATGCCCGTGAAGACGAACTGATTCAGGCCGTGCGTGCTGTGGCTTCAGGTGAAAGCGTCCTGCACCCCAGTGTGGCCAAGAAGGTGCTGGGCCGTTTCGCTGCCAACACCAGTGCACCTCTGCCCACCCCCTCCAACGACGTGGAAGCCCTGTCTCCCCGCGAACTGGAAGTGCTGCGCATTGCCGCCACGGGCAGCACCAACAAGGAAATTGCCCGCGACCTGGAAATCAGCCCCCGCACAGTGCAGGTGCACCTGGCCAACATCTTCTCCAAGCTCGGTGTGGGAAGCCGCACCGAAGCGGTGCTTTACGCCATCAAACAGGGCTGGATTGACCCTGCCTCACTGGATTGAAGGCCCTGACGGCCCGCCGAGGGCCGAGGGCAAAGGGCCGAGGGCAGTCAAGGCACATGCAGCTGCAATCATACAGATTGATCTGGGTTGAAAAGCTCTGACTGAGGCTGAATGAAATGCTTGATGTCTGGAATGGCTTATTTTACCTTGCTCTCGGCTCTCGGCTCTCGGCTCTCGGCTCTTGGCCTTGAACCCCACCCCTTTGCTTTCTGACCCCTTTCCACACCCATGATCGAGACCCGCATCCTCAGTGAACTGCAACGCATCAGCCAGGCCTCCAACTCCCAGGATGCCCTGAGAATCCTGCTGGCTTTCGGGTTGGACCTCACCCGTGCCCACGGAGGGCAGGTGTACCAGCTTCACGATGGGGGGAATGTGCGGCTGCTGTGCTCTCAGGGGATGGGTTTTGCCCTGAGTGCTCCACTGGAATACGTGCAGCAGTCCATCGAGATGGACCGGGTGCAGGAAGAGGAGCATTCTTTGCTTCTCCCCATCCGCACCCACAAGCAGAGCTTTGCGCTGGAACTGATTGGGGCCAATGCCCTGCGCACCCCGGAACTCATTGAACTGCGCCCGGTGATGGGGGTGTTGCTGGAAGGCATCCTGGCTCGCGATGAGAGCGCTTCCCAGACCCGGGAAACCCAGGCCATTGCAGAACTGACCCGCAGGCTGGGGGGCAGTCTGGACCTCAGTGAGGTGCTCAGGGTGATTGTGGAGGTGGCCCCCAGAGGTCTGGGCATGGAGAGGGCTTTTCTGGGTCTGTATCAGGCCCTCGGAGAGAGCAGTGCAGAAACCGGGCGGATTTTCTCGTTTGGGTTCGAAGGGGTGTTTGGAGATGAGGAGACCATCAGCCTGTCTCCAGACACCTTCAAATCGCTGGTGGTGCGCAACGAACCCATCGTGCTGCCTGCAGAATCCGGTCATGATGAACTGAGGCAGCGGCTTCACCGGTTTGGCATGCAGTCCTGCATCATCTTGCCGTTGCAGGCCCGGGGCAAGCACCTCGGGGTGCTGTACATGGACACCACCCGGGAACGCCAGCGGCTCCTGCCTGACGACGTGATGCTGGCCAAAACCTTTGCAGAACAGGCCTCCATTGCCATCGACAATGCCAGATTGTACGCCGAGGAGTCCCGCAAACGCAGGGTCTCGGAGTCTTTGCGCAAAGTGGCTCTGGCCCTTTCCAGCACGCTGAACCTTGGGGAAGTGCTGCAGATCATCTTGCAGCATGCCCAGAGCATCTTCAAAGCCAAGGCCTGCTCGATTTTTCAGCTGTCCAGAGACAAAAAGACCCTCTCCATCCGCAGTGCCCTGGGGCTGGAAACCGAGTTCATGCTGCGCATCCGGGCCAGGTATGGGGAAGGCGTGGTGGGTCGGGCGGTGTCTGAAAACAAGCCGCAGATCATGCCGGATGCCATCGAGAATTACCACCAGAACCCGCTGGGCTGGCGCAACAGTTACAGTGCACAGCTCATGGAAGCCGGCAAGTATCCGTTCAGGGGCCTGATTGGTGCTCCGCTGGCAGCCCGTGGTGTGGTGTTCGGAGGCCTGTGCCTGTACTTTGAGCATGCCATCCAGTACGACGAGGAAGACCTTTATGTGCTGGAGGTGTTTGCAGGGCAGGCGGCTCTGGCCATCGAGAACGCCCGCCTTTATGAAGAAGAAGTGCGTCAGGAGCGTCAGGCAGGCATCCTGCTGCAGATTGCCCGGGCTTTCCTGAACGTCACTGAATGGGACTGGAACCAGGTGTGTTCGGACCTGTCCAGTGTGATCGGAGCAGACCGCAGTGCCATCGTGCTGCTCACCAGCGATTACCAGATTGAGTCCTGCTACACCAGCGAACTCGATCCAGAGCAGGCCCTCCTGCCGGTGGCCGAATTTGCAGATCTGTTTGAACGCTCCACAGCCATGCGTTTGCCAGTGGATCAGGGGCTTCCAGGGGCCAAAAATGCCATCTGTGCTCCCCTGTATGCCCAGGAACGCCTGATTGGTTACGTCTATGCAGACATGACCCGTGCCTACAGTGACTTCCCGGAAGATGAGATTCAGTTTCTGACTGCCGTGGCAGATCAACTGTCTCTGGTGCTTTCCAATCAGCGCCTGTTCAATGCGTTAAAGCGCCAGGAAGCCCAGTACCGCCTTCTGGCAGAAGCCGCGCAGGACCTGATCATTGCCACCGACCGGGAAGGCAACATCACCTATGCCAACCCTTCAACCTTCAAGGTGCTGGGTTTCTCCGAACGGGAACTGATCGGACGGGACTACCGCAGCCTGCTGATCCACGATGGGGTGTCTTTAAACGAGGTCTGGAACACCGGATTCAGCACGGTGTATCAGGTGCATGCCTACTGCAAGAACGGCGAGACCGCTTACCTGGAGATGAACCTCAACCCCCTCACGCGGGCAGGAAGCACCATCGGGTATCTGGCGGTGGCCCGTGACCTCAGCGAACAGCACCGTCTGGCCGAGGAGATCACCAAACGCGGTCAGGCCCTGGCCCTCAGCCAGGAACGCCAGATGGAACTGCGCACCTACCTGTCTCTGTTCACCCAGGCCCAGGAAGAAGAGCGACGCCGCATTGCCCGGGAATTGCACGATGACACCGCACAGGTGCTGGTGGCGATCACCCGGCGCATTGATCGCCTGAGCAAGGAACTGGACGGCACCCCTCTGAAATTGCGGGCAGAGGACATCAGAAGCGATCTGGAAACTGCCATCAACAGTGTGCGGCGCTTTGCACGCAACTTGCGGCCCAGCATCCTGGATGATCTGGGGCTCTTGCCCGCGCTGGAATGGCTGGGGAGCAACGCCCAGACCTCCACCCGTCTGGAAGTGCAGGGCCAGGAACGCCGCTTGAACTCCGAAGTGGAGTTGACGCTGTTCCGGGTGGTGCAGGAAGCCCTCACCAACATCGACAAACATGCCAGGGCCAATGGAGCAGCCATCCGGGTCAATTACCAGAACGAGGACATCATGGTGCATGTCATTGACGATGGCCTGGGGTTTGAAGTGCAGAACCTGCTGGAACTGGCGCACCAGGGGCATCTGGGCCTCCTGGGTTTGCGTGAACGGGTGGAGCTTTCTGGAGGCTCGCTGGAAATCCTCAGTGCGCCTGGAGAGGGCACGGAACTGATTTTCACCTTCAAGAGCTGAAATCCAGCGTTGAACGCCTGTGTCCTGGCTTCACCCCTCAGTGGGGTTTGAGGATCATGAAGGTGAAGAGCAGGGTGCCCAGACTGGCAGCAATCCAGTGTCCTGTGCTGACGTTGCTGAGCAGGGCCTGCTGTTCTGCAGGCAGAGCGTCTGCTTTCTGGTTCTGGGGATTGAACACCCAATGGGACAGTTTGTCTGCTCTGGGTGCCACGTAAGCAATCACGGTCACCTGAATCAGCATGTACAGGATCAGGGAGCCCATCAGCCACAGCTGTCTGAAAGGTCCATAGTTCGCCATCAGCACCAGGGCGAGGCCAGTCAGCACCGCAAGCGTTCCCCCGATTTTGGGAAACCATTCCAGCAGTTTGCCCGTTTTCAGGCTGGATTGCAGCTCCTGGGGGGTTGCATTTTGCCGAAGCAACAACAGGCCAAAATAGGTGGGTCCCACGCCAATGATGGCAGACAGCACATGAATCAGGACCAGAAACTTCATTGTGTTCCTCCTTACTTTCTGGATTTCATTGTAAAGGGAACAGGCCCAGACTCAAGGCCCGGGCCAGACCTCCTCCTGAGACATGTGCCCTGCAGGAGTCTTTCCATGGTAAAAATCTCTGACCTCAGGATCCAGCAGGTAAATCAGGCCCAGGATGCCTGTGATCAGGTTGCCTTGCAAGATGCTGAGGCCAAACAGGATGCACCCCTGCAGCCAGGCGCTGGACTGGCCTTTTTGCAGACCCTGAATGACCAGATGGTGCCAGATGGTCATGCCGATGGTGTAAAGAATGGCAAACGCCACAACGCCCCAGACCATCATCCTCTGAACAGCATCAAGTTCACCCAGTGTGCTGACATCCCACAAATTCAGTTGCTGCACCAACACCATCAGGCCTGCCAGCAAGAAAATGCCCAGAACCAGAGACACCAGTTCAATCCACAGGCACACGATGGCAGGGCGCACTTTTCCAGGAAACATGCCTTTCATGGTAAGGGTTTTGCAGGGAAAGGATGCCTTTCAAAATGAACAACCCCCGGATTTTCAAATCCGGGGAACAGCAGGTGTCTGGGAGCTCAGACCAGAAAACTCAGAGCCTGCCTCTGGGACCCAGCAGGATTTCTCCGTGGTCCAGGTCTTCTTTCTGGATGTTTTGCAGCAGGGCAGGCATGACGAAGGCATCGGCAGCACTGTAACTGACCTGATAACCCAGGTCTTCCAGGGCACCCACGGTCAGTTTGCTGAGGGGCATGGCACCATTTTCAGCAAAACCGGTCATCAGTTCACTGTCAAAGGTGCTTTCGCTCCAGTGACCGCACTTGGTGCCTGCGCCGCCGCTGTTTTCCACGGGAACATTGCCCGTTTTGCCCAGGGCTTTGTATTGCATCACGGCTCTGGCTCCATTGAAGAAGATGGAGGTGGCAGTCTGGCATTTGGGGGTGCCGTTCTGGATGATGAATTTGTCCCACAGGGTACCAATGCCCAGCACATGGCCCATTTCGTGCAGGATCACATTTTTGAGGGTGCCTTTGGCTTCCATGCTGGCCATGTCTGCACTGTCAAAGCGCATGAGGCCTGTGATGGGCAGTCCGTTCTCATCCCGGATGAATTCTGGTCCAGCCTGTCCCAGGATTTTTCCGGGTCCATCGATGTCAATGGCATCTGCAGTGATTTGCAGATCGTCCACATTGAGGATCTGGTCTCCTGCGGTACCGTTGAAATCTGCAAGACCTTCAGTGATGACCTGAGACCAGCGGTTGGCGGCATCGGTGAAGGCCTGTTTCTGTGTGGTGGTGAGTTTGGTGCCTGCAGGAAAAACCAGGGTGATGTTGAAAGCATCAGCACTGCTGGGTTTCTTGATGTGAACGGTGGCCATTCCGGTTTGCGTTGCATTCAACACACTGGTGGCACTGATCAGCACTGTGCCTTCTTTGAGGCCTTTGACCTGCCCACTGGCATTGACGGTGGCCACACTGGAATCGCTGCTGCTCCAGCTGACCGCGTGGTCAAAATTTCCTGAGCCTGACACACTGGCATTGAGGGTCTGGGTGCTTCCCACCTGCAAATCCAGGGTGTCTGGAGCGATGCTGACGGAAGTGACAACACTGGCATCTTGCACGGTGATGCTGGAGGTGCCTTTCTTGCTGGGGTTCTGCTTGCTGGTGGCAGTGACGGTGGCGGTTCCTGCTTTCAGAGCGGTGACATTTCCACTGGCATCCACCACCACCACGCTGGAGTTGGTGCTGCTCCAGGTGACACTTTGATCGACATTGCCTGTGGCTGTGACATTGACATCAAGGGTTTCGCTTTGACCCGTGGAAATTTGCAGAACAGTGGGATTGACACTGACGGCAGTCACCCCTCCTTGTGGGATGACCACGGTGCTGGAACTGCAGGCACTGAGGCCAAACAGCAACAGGGTGGCAAGGGCTGGCAGGTGTTTGGAGTGGAAGACATTTCCTCGCATGGTTGACTTTATTTTTATCAAAAGACCATTTCTATTTTCTTTCTTACATCACATCAAAACACTTTTGATGGTTTTTGTATTGATTACAAATGAATTACAAGATTAGAAACCTTAAATTTCAGCTTTGAATATGAAGTTTTGACAAGATGAGATTTTCTGGGGGTTGATTCTCATGAAGAGTTTGGGGATTTGAAGCTCGGCGGATGATTGTTGGCTTTCATGACAAAGTGAACAGGTTGCGGTGAAGGTGTTCCTGAAAAACCGGTGCCGCAGCAGGGACGGGCAGCACCAAAAGAACAGATTGGCTTTATAATCACCTGGATGACCAGACAGACCCTGACTTATGGCGACTACCTGAGCCTGGAGCAACTGCTCAGTGCCCAGCACCCCCAGAGCGACCACCACGATGAAATGCTGTTCATTCTGATCCACCAGGTCAGTGAACTGTGGATGAAACTTGCTTTGCACGAACTGCAGGCTGCACAGCAGGCCATCATGCAAGACCACCTGCAAGAAAGCCTGAAAATGCTCGCCCGCATCAAGGTCATCCAGAAACAACTGATTGAAGCCTGGAGCACCCTGGGCACCATGACCCCCAGCGAGTATGTGGGCTTTCGGGACAAACTGGGCACCTCCAGCGGTTTTCAGAGCGCCCAGTATCGGGAACTGGAATTCAAACTGGGCAACAAAAACCCACACATGCTGCACATGCATGAAAGAACCCCGGAGGTGCACCAGCAGTTGCAGCAGGCCTATGAGCAGCCTGGACTGTATGACGCTGTGCTGATGCTGCTGTCCAGAAGGGGCTTCCAGGTTTCGGACGCCCTGACAGACAACTTCACAGAGCCTTACACAGCCCATGGCAGTGTCTTGAATGCATGGAAAGAGGTTTATGCGCATCCAGAGCAGCACTGGGACCTCTACAACCTTGCTGAGAAATTGATTGATCTGGAAGATGCCTTTCAGCAGTGGCGCTTCAAGCATTTGCGCACGGTCATGCGCATCATTGGAGAGAAATCCGGCACGGGTGGGACTTCTGGTGTGGGTTACCTGAAAAAAGCACTGGACTACCAGTTCTTCCCGGAACTCTGGCAGGTGCGAACTTTGCTGTAAGCAGGTGTCTACTCCTGATGACCGATGGCTGGACGCTGACCCCTTAAAGTGAGACCATGCCCAGGCAGCTTCAGATTGCACTGCTGCTCATTTTGCTGGTCCAGGCCATGGGAACCCTTGGGTACATGGTTCTGGAAGACATGTCTTTCACAGACGCCATGTTCCAGACCATCATGATCCTGACCACGGTGGGTCTGGGAGAGGTCAACCCCTTCAGCACTGCCGGAAAATGGCTTTCCATCGGTCTGATGTCCTTTGGAGTGGGTCTGGTGCTGTATTCCCTCACCCAGGTGGTGGAGGTGTTGATCACCAATGCCATCAGCGATCAGGGCAAACTCAAAAAGGAACGGAAGCACATGCAAAAACTGCAGGACCACATTGTTGTGTGCGGTTATGGCCGGGTGGGAGAACAGGTGTCCAGAGAACTCCATGCAGCAAAGCAGCCTTTTCTGATCCTGGACCACCGCCCTGAGCGTGCACAGGCAGCCAGAAATGCAGGCTTCCTGGTGCTGGAGGGAGATGCCAACCAGGATGAGGTGCTGCTGCAGGCCGGAATTGACCGGGCCAGAACGCTGGTGGCTGTGCTGGGAGAAGATGCCATGAACCTCTATGTGGTGCTCTCTGCCCGCGAGCTGAGCCCCGGGCTGCACATTGTGGCCCGCAGCAGCGAGGACACTGCCAGCAAGAAACTGATGCGTGCAGGGGCCAACGAGGTGATCAACCTGCACCGCCTCTCCGGGGTCAGCGTGGCCCGTGGCCTCCTCAAATCCAGCATGGTCAGTGTGCTGGAAGACATCACCTTTGGAGCACAGGGGTTTCAGATGGAAGGGGTGCAGGTGGCCTCCCAGAGTGCCCTGATTGGCAAGCACCCCAGAGAGGTGCAATTGATGTGTGGCATCACCTTCATTGCCCTGAAACGGGCCTCTGGAGAGGTCTACCGTTATGAGACCGACCTGCTCTTGATGGCTGGAGACACCCTGCTGGTGATTGGCAACCCCGAAGAAGTCAAAAAGCTGGAACTGCTGTCGATAAGATCCGTCTGAACGGGTATTCTGAAATCATGATTACCGCTCTGGTTCTGATTCAGGCTGAACGCAAGCGCATTGTCGAAACGGCCCAGGAAGTGGCTGCAGTTCCCCACGTCACCGATGTGTACAGCGTCACCGGAGACTGGGACATCGTGGCTGTGATCCGCATGCCCGATTACGCCGCTCTGGATGAAGTGGTCACCCAGAACATGCGCAAAATCGACGGCATCGTCAAAACCCAGACCATGCTGGCCTTCAAGACCTACAGCAAGGATTTGCTGGAGCAGAGTTTTTCGATTGGGACAGAGGATTAGACCCCCAGAAGTTCACATCTCCTGCATGGCCTTCAACACATGGGCCATGTGGGTGTCCAGGTCCAGACCCAGGTCCTGGGTGCCTTCCTGCACCTCGTCCCGGTTGACCCCTGCCGCGAAGGCTTTGTTTTTGAAGCGTTTTTTGACGCTGGAGAGTTCCAGCATTTTGATGTCCTTGTCGGGGCGGATCAGGGCAGAGGCCTGGATCAATCCGGTCAGTTCGTCTACAGCAAATAAGGTTTTGGCAAGTCGGGTTTCTCTGGCAACGCCGCTGTAACTGGCATGTCCCAGGATGGCATTGATGATGTCCTCAGAAACGTCGGTGTTTTCCTGCAAATGTTTGACGCCCCAGAAGGGGTGTTCTTCGGGGTGCAACTCATAGTCGAAGTCGTGCAGCAAGCCAGCAATGGCGTACTGCTCCTCGTCTTCTCCCCACAGCCGTGCATAGTAACGCATGGCGGCTTCAACATTGAGCATGTGGCGTCTGAGGGACTCGCTGGGGGTGTGCTGGCACATCAGGTTGTAAGCCTCATCTCGGGTCATGGAAGCAGCATACCGTCCCAGACATGAAAAATCAAAATAGAAAATGAAGCTTTATAATCAGTGAGTTTCTATTGACAGAATAGAAGATTTGTTTTACTATCTTTTCAAGAAGGCAGGCAGGCGGATCACACCGCAGGGCCACTCCAAACGTTGACTCTGAACCTCACCACAACCCGCTGAACACCAACACTGCCTGAACACAGAAAGGGAGTTATGTCCGATTTTTCAAACAAAGTCAAAGAACTGCTGGAACAGGGAAAAATCACCCCCGAAGAAGCCCAGGAACTGCTCACTGGACACCAGGAGCCCCAGCTCAAACAGATCTCACTGCCCAGCACCGGAAACGAGCGCGTTCTGCGCATCAGCCTGCGGGCCGGAGACCTCAAGGTCAAAGGCAACCCCAACGTCAGCACCCCCCAGCTGGTGGGCCACAACACCGACGGCATCCAGATCCGCACCGAGGGCAACACCTGGATCGTGGATGACCAGCGCAACTTTGAAGTGCAGGGTGCAGGTTTCATCGACAAGATGGTGGGCATGCTGGGCAAGTTCAAACCCGTGCATGTGAACCTGGAAGTCCCCACCTTTCTGGAGCGCCTGGAAGTGCACCTGCTGGCCGGAGACATCGAAGTGCAGGGCGTTCCCGCCTTCGTGAAGATGGACATTCAGGCCGGAGATGTGGACCTGGTGGACATCATCGGATTTGACATCAGTGCCAAGGCCGGAGATGTGGACATCACTGCAGACCTGAGGGAAGGCAAACATGGCATCGAACTGCTGGCCGGAGACCTCGACCTCAACCTGACCCCCAGCAGCAACGCCCGGGTCAATGTCAACCTCACCGCAGGCGACTTTGATGCCATCGGGATTCCCACCACCAAGAGCGGCGGCACCGTCACTGGAGGCCGCTATGAAGCCACCGTAGGATCAGGCGACGCCAGCGTCACCATCAACGTCAATGCAGGCGACATCGACCTGCGGGTCAAGTAAGGAGAAGTGCACATGGACCAGATCAAGAAAATCCTCGACATGGTCAAGCAGGGCCGCCTGAGCGCCGACGATTCCTTCAAGCTGATTTCTGCCCTCAATCCCCGTCTGAAACTCTCTCATGATGAATGGGAACGCTATGTGGGTTTGCTGCGCAATGAAGCCCTGGGCACCGCAGAAGTGGAAACCATCCTGAATGGCCGCTCTGGTGCTCAGTTCCCTGACCCACCGTTTCCTCCCCGTCCTCCCCGCATCGACACCACCATCGAAAGTGCCCTCGAATCTGCCCTGAGTGGCATCCGCAAAGGCTTTGGGGCTGGACAGTCCAGAACCGCCACCACCCTGAAAGTGGAATTTGAGAGCTCTGGTGGAGCCAGCATGCGGACCAACATTCCCCTGGCCCTCGCAGACCACGCCCTCAAACTGATTCCCAAAGAAGCCCTGGGCATGATTGCAGAGCAGGGCATTGACCCCCAGATGATCCCCGACCTGCTCAAGAGCAGCCCTCCAGTGGGCCGTCTGATGGACTTTACAGATGAGGAAGGATCACAGGTTCGCCTGACCATCGAATGATTCACCCCTCTGTTTGAAAGGGCTAAGCTGGAAACATGCTCAAACCGATTCCCATCCCCTTTCCCGGAGTTCAGGAAAAACCCATCGTCACAGAACTCACCTTTGTGGAGTCCCAGGTGACGGTGAAAGGCCACTTCGAACTCAATGAATTTGCCACCCTGGTGCCGGAAAGCCTGGAATTCCTGAGGCTCTACATCAAAGTCAGGGGCAACCTCAAAGAAGTGGAACGCATTTTAGGCATCTCCTACCCCACCGTTCGGGCCAGATTTGAAGGCATGCTGCGGGACCTCGGGTACGAACCCGTGGAACCGGACCCCAGCGAACTTGCCCTGGACTTGCTGGAAAAAGGAGAAATCACCCCTGAGGAAGCCCTGCGCAGACTGAAGAAATAGCGCATCGGTGGCTTCCAGAAAGAGAAACACCATGGACAGCCACCAGCATGCACAACAAAGACTTCAGGAACTCTACACCCAGGCCGAAATTGCCCGCGCTTTAAGACCCCTCAAACCCCGCTGGTACAGGCGGGTTGCCCAGTACCTGGTGAGGCTCGCCCGCCAGATGGACCGTGAAACGGTGGTGCTGGAAGCTGCACGGCAATGACAGAGGCCAGAGGGCCACCCCACAAATTTCCCCAGATCCTGCATGATCCCTTCTGATTCAGAGGGGATTTTTTCTGGCCGTTTATAATGTCAGACATGCAAAAGACCATCACCCATCTGGAGATGACCCATCCAGACCAGCTGAATCCCAAATACAGCACGGAGGAAAACTTTAAAATTCAGGTGCCTGCAATTCAGGACCACCGTTTGAACCGATTTTTTTACCAGTGGGTGGGCAAAGATTACCGCTGGACCGACCGCCTCTCCTGGCCTGAGGAGAAATGGCAGGCTTTTGCAGAACAGCCTGGAATGCAGCTGCTGATTGCCTCCCTCAAAGACACCCCCATTGGCTTTGCTGAATTGAAAAAAGAGGGCACCGAATTTGAGATCAGCATTTTTGGACTGGCAGACCGCTACATTGGTCTGGGGCTGGGCGGGCATTTCCTGACCCTGGTGATCCAGGCCGCCTGGGACCTGGGGGCCAGCAGGGTTTTCCTGAACACCTGTGACTGGGATCACCCGCATGCCCTTAAGAACTATCTCGCACGGGGATTTCAGGTATACCGTGAGGTCGTGGTTTAAGGTACTGTGCCCATCATGGAAAGCAGAGAAGCCCTCCGAATTTTGCAGCTCCTCGCAGATGGGGTGGACCCCCACTCTGGCGAGGTCTTTGAAGACACCAGTCCTTACCAGCACCCCCAGGTGGTTCGTGCCCTCTTTTATGCTGTGGGGGCCATCGAAAGCCTCTCTGGGGAAATTGCTCCCGTGCTGGGCAAGCCCCAGAAATCCAGCAACTCCAGCAAACCGGACAAACCCGAAAAGCCAGAGAAAGCAGAATCTCAGGAACTCAACCTTGGTGAACTTTCCCCAGATGAGCGGGACCGTTTTGAGAAACTGCGCAACTGGCGGGCAGAGCGGGCCAGACAGCTTAACATGCCCCAGTATGTGATTGCCCACAACCGCCACCTTTTCGAGATGGCGCAATTGAAAGACCTCTCTTATGCCAGCCTTTCTGCCATCAAGGGCTTTGGGGGCATCAAGGCAGAGAAATACGCAGAGGAAATCCAGCGCGTCCTCGAGAAGTAAATTTGCTGCAAATCACCACCGCTGCAGAGGTGCTGGGGGCCATGATCACCCCGGCGGTGCTGATTTCTGCCTCGGGAACCCTGGTGCTTTCCACCTCCAACCGGCTGGTGCGCGTGGTGGACCGGGTGCGGGCTGTGAGCACCGAAATCCAGAAAATGAACAAAGAAAACCTGTCAGACAGCAGGCTGGAAATGCTCATTGAGCAACTCCCTGACCTCTCCAGACGACTGATCCTGATGCGCACAGCCCTCAGTGCGCTCTATTTTGCCATTGGCCTGCTGGTCCTCACCAGCATCATGGTGGGCTTTGTGCAGCTTTTTCACTGGGAAACCGGAAACTGGCTGGGCATTGCCTGCGGTCTGCTGGGAACCAGTTCCCTGCTGTATGCCAGTGTCCTGCTGGTCCGGGAGGCCAACATTGCTGTGGCATCGACATTTCAGGAGATGGACCATCTGGAACGGTCCATTCGGTAGGACTTCTCGCCAAATGGCGGATTTCCTGAGGGTTGCTGGTGGTTAACATAAAAGCATGTGCCGCTATGCAGGGAAGAATTACAAAGAGCATTTTGCCTGTTTTTCCTGCCAGAGGAGTTTCAAGCATCCTCATGGTTCGGTGCAACATTGTCCGCATTGCAGAGGGCAGATGGTCACCATGGGTCTGGATTTCAAAGCCCCTCCCAGAAAAGATTCAAAAGCCTGGAACGTGCTGGAAGTGCTGTCAGGGTATGGTTTTCGTTTTCATTCCTGTGGTTGTGGAGGGCCAGGGTACCGCCCTCGCACCCTGAAAGACCTGAAGAAGTTTCTGCAAACCGAGCTTTTGAAAGATCCAAAGGGCAGAGAGGTGCACCATCTGCTGCAGAAGTGAGGGTTTTCATGTGCCTGTGGCAGCATGAGGGCATGAATTTCAAACCCTTTGCTGGATTTTTGCTTCTCTGCGCTTCTGCATCTGGTTTTCAGGCAAAAGCCCAGAACACCGTGCTGGCCGCCGGAGACATTGGCATGTGCAACCTACAGGCCCCCTACTGGACGGGAGATTTGATCCGGCGGGAATTGCAGAAAGATCCTGCTGCACGGGTGCTGGCCCTGGGAGATCTGGCTTACACGGTGGGCAGCAAAGCAGAATTCAAAGCCTGTTTTGATGCTGCCTGGGGAAGCTTTAAGGGAAACATCTATCCTGCTCCTGGAAACCATGAATACGAGACCGCCAATGCAGCAGGGTATTTTGACTACTTTGCAGAACGGGCAGGGAAGGGGTATTACGGGTTTGATCTGGGGAAATGGCGGGTGCTGTCTCTCAACTCCAACCTGAGTGGAGAGGCCATGCAGCAGCAAATCCAGTGGCTGAAAACCGATCTGGATGCCTTCAAAGGCCAGTGCATCCTGGCCTACTGGCACCATCCGCTGGTGTCTTCCGGGTTTCATGGGAACAACAGCATCATGAAACCCGTCTGGGAGGTCTTGCAGGCACACCATGCCGATCTGGTGCTGGTGGGCCACGACCACCACTATGAAAGGTTTACCCAGCTTTCCAGTTCAGGGACTCCCGATTCAGAAGGCATCCGCGAATTTGTGGTGGGAACAGGTGGAGCTGTATTATACCGCACCCTGTTCATCAAACCCGGCAGTGAAAAACACCAGAACAGCCAGTTCGGGGTTTTAAAGTTGAACTTGCAGGACAGCGGTTACAGCTGGGAATTTCTGGCAGCCAACCCAAAACAGGCAGGCAAAGTGCTGGATTCTGGGTCTGCAGATTGTCATGCGAAATAGGGGGAGTTGGCAGTTCCACCTCCATCATGTGAAGAAAAAGCTCAGGAGTGCCTGAGCTTTTTGTGTTTTTGCTGACTGCTGACCGCTTTCAGAGGCTGGCAATGGTGTGGTCCAGCATTTCCTGGGTGATCTGGTGGTGCAGCACGAACCTCAGGCTGTCTGCATACACGGCGTTCACCAGAATGCCTTTGCTTTTCAGTTCTTCTGCTTTCTGGAAGGCATCTGGTACCTGCACGTAAATGATGTTGGTCTGCACAGCAGCATGGTTGACCCCATATCCTGCCTGCTCCAGGGCTGCTGCCAGTTGCCGGGTTTTGTGGTGGTCTTCGGTCAGCTTCGCAGGGCCATCTCTCAGGGCGATTCTGGCTGCTGCGGCCAGAATTCCAGATTGCCGCATGCCTCCGCCCATCATCTTGCGGTAGCGGTGGGCTTCCTTGATGAAGGCCTGAGACCCGAGCAGCACACTGCCCACGGGTGCGCCCAGACCCTTGCTGAGGCACAGACTGACCGAATCAAAATGCCGGGTGATCTCTCTCACATCCACATTCAGTCCAGCAGCAGCGTTCATCAGGCGGGCACCGTCCATGTGCAGGGGCAAGCCTTCAGAGAGGCTGACTTCCCGGACGCCTTTCAGGACCTCCAGAGGCACGATGGTTCCTCCGGCAATGTTGTGGGTGTTCTCGATGGAAATCAGACCTGTGGGGCTTTTGTGGATGCTGCGCCCAATGGCTTTTTTGATGTCTTCAGGATCAGGGACACCCAGAGGGGCTGGTACAAACCGGGGCACCACGCCAGAGAAGGTGGCCATCATGCCCAGTTCGTATTCGTAGATGTGGGCTCCCTGCTGGGTGATGACCTCCTGTCCCCGTTTTGTGTGTACAGCAATGGCCACCTGATTGGTCATGGTGCCCGAAGGCATGAACAGGCCTGCTTCAAACCCCAGAGCCTGGGCCGTTTCTTCCTGCAGCAGGTTCACAGTGGGATCTTCCCCGTAAACGTCGTCTCCCAGAGGAGCGGTGACCATGGCTTCCAGCATTTCTGGCGTGGGACGGGTGATGGTGTCTGAACGCAGATCAACAAGCATGGGCCATCTTAACTTTTTCTGCTGCATCTGCAAGTGGCAATTTTGCGTATTGTCCGCTGGTTTCAATGTTCTGGCTGTAAGGTTCTCAGAAAATGCTGCTGGTCTTGCATGGCTTCCTGAAACAAACCTTTGCGGTGCAAGGTCAGGAACATCGCAGCACATCTGGCCTGACAGGCTGCAGATTTTTCGGGATTGAAGGCAATGTCTGTGAACCCATCATGGTCCAGGAGGTGTTGTTGCAGTTCTGGATGCTGGTTCAATGCAGAAAGGTACAGCCAGTCGTAAAAAGCAGTGGTGGGCTGGGTGGGCCAGCGGACACCATCAAACTCAAAAGCCACAATCGGGCCTGAAGTTCGCAGGCGTTCGTCCTGTTTGGCGGCCTTGCTGGTGGTCTGGTACAGGTCCTGATAAGGGCCTCCCTGTTCAAACACTTTGCTGCCCTGATAAGCACATTCCACAGAGATGAGCTGTCCTGAATCAGCAACCAGTGTCAAATGAAAGGCGCTGAGCTGGTTTCCCAGTTCTGTGCTGGATCTGGAGGAGATTTCCAGCAACCTGTGCAGCCCATGCTCTCTGGCAGCCCCATGCAATTCCTGGATGGACTTCTGGGCCTGAGATCGGGAGAGTCCGGGATGCCATTGGAATTCCACTTCCAGTTCACGCACATGTGGGGGATTTTCGTCAGGAACAAAAACAGGACGCTTTGCCATGTTCACAGCATACTTCAAAGCAGAAGCATGTGCTGCAGGTGGGACTGGCACCAGTGCTCAGGGATTGAGGGTGTTCAGGGGTTGAAAAGCTGCAATGCGGTCTGCAGTTGCACGTCTTCGGTGAGGGTGTTGTGCACCACCTGATCCGGGGTGATGCGTCTGGGATAGAGGGTGAAATCCTCTTGCAGAGAGCGGATCACGGTGATTTGCAGGGTGTAGCGGTACCCCAGCCTGCGGGTCTGGGTGCTGGTGTTGAGGATGCCATAAGTGGGTTCTCCAATCACGGTGGCTTTGCCTGCCCGCTGCAACTGGTAGGTGAACCACTCCCCGCAAGATGCTGTGTCATGGTTGACCAGAACCACCACCTTTGGTTCCCAGAAACTGGGAGAGGTGACTGCACTGCGCACAGGCAAAAAAGGCACACCAAACAGCAATTTGGAGCGGTCAAAGCCCAGCACCTGTCCGTTTTGCACCCGCAGAAAACCTGCAGTGAAACGGGCATCCTGATACACTTTGAAGCTTTTCACAAAAGCAGAAGAGGCAGCGGCACATTCATTCACCCAGCCCCCTGGATTGTACCGGAGGTCCAGAATGAGGTTCTGAATGTGCTGGCCTTGCAGTTCCCTGAGGGCCTGATGCACGCTTTCACTGATGGGAAGCTGGGAATTGCGGTAAAGGCGTTTGCCTTCTGCGTAAAAACTGGGGATTTGCAGGATGGCGGTGTCCTGCTGGATTTTGTACTGGGCTTTTTGCCAGTAATCTTCTTTGTAATCTTTGTTCAGTTCGATGCGCAGGCGTTTTCCCTGCCGGTCAATCAGCAGGCTGGAATGTCTGTCAAAGTCCAGCTCCCTTTCTGAGGGAACACTTTCTAGATCCCGCCCTCCTGCACTCAGCAGGTCATCGCCCTGTTTCAGGCCATTCAGATCAGCGTAACTGCCGTAAACCACAAATTTAACGTACCAGTGGTTTTGCTGGTGCTGCAGAACCACCCCCAGTTCGTTTTCCAAGGTCAGCTGGAGATCGTCTTCTTGTGGATCAAAGTTGAAAAAGCTGGAGGTCCCGAGATCGGTATGGGCATCTCCCAGTTCACGCAGCAGGCTGCGAATCTGCTGCTCGGCATCCCAGGTCTGGCATTTTTTCTGGCGTTCACAGCCTGTTTCCAGCAGGTTGTGGTATTTGAGCAGCAGGTCAGGCACCCGGTCTTTGTGTTCCCCGTAATAGCTGACCATGGCCGCCTGAAAATCCTGGTACAGTCTGGCTGCATTGCTGGAAGGGTATTTCTGTGCTTGCGCTGCACCCAGACTGCCCAGCAGAACCACAAGCCAGATGAAAAGTCGCATGTTTTGATTATGGCACATCATCCATAAATGCTGTTTACTGGGCGACACAAAACAATTCAGGCGCGATTCTGTTTTTGTGAGCAGTGTGACATTTAATGTTTGGCATCAAGATGAAAAAGGGCAGCCTTGTGAAAAACGAGACTGCCCTCGAATGGAGGAATAAAATCAGTTGCTTTCCAGAATGGTCACGGTGTTGATGGCATCGGGTTTGATCTTGGGGTCGGGTTTCTGGGGATCAATTTTCTGGATGCTGTTGACGGTGGGCATGCCGTCCAGCACCTTCCCGAAGATGGTGTATCCGTAATTCAGCCAGGAAGCAGGAGCAAAGGTGATGAAGAACTGGCTTCCGTTGGTGGAACGGCCTCCACTGTTGGCCACCCCCAGCAGACCCGCGGCATTGAAAGTCACGTTCTGTTCGATTTCCAGACCGTAACTGTAGCCAGGGCCACCGGTCCCGGTTCCGGTGGGATCTCCGGTCTGGGCCATGAAGTTGTCCAGCACCCGGTGAAACACGATGCCATCGTAATAGTGGTTCAGGGCCAGAAACACAAAAGAGTTCACGGCTTTGGGGGCAATTTTTGGGTAGAGTTCTACTGTGATGTCGCCCTTGGTGGTGTTGATGATCGCCCGGTATTTCTTGTTGGGGTTGATAACCCACTGGGGTTCACTGAATTTCAGAACCCGGTCCTTGGTGAGGGGTTCCAGGGTTTTAAAAGCCGTTTCAGCGGTCTGGGCTTCAGCAGGGGTCTGCTGGGCGTGGGCCAGAGGGAGGAGCAGGGTCGCAGCCAGAATGAATTTCTTCATGGTGAACAGTGTAAAACGCCAGCATTTGAGGGACGTGACAAGTCGCCCTCTTTCCTGTATAGTATAAGGAGTCGTTATGTTTATAGCAGAAATCATCAGCGTCGGTACGGAACTTCTTCTCGGTGAAATCACCGACACCAATGCTGTTTTTCTCGCCAATGAACTGAAGGCCAGAGGGGTGGTCCTCCACCACAAAAACACGGTGGGAGACAACCTTCAGAGAATTGCAGACACCATCAAAAAAGCCCTGGAAAGGGCAGATCTGGTGATCCTTGGTGGCGGCCTTGGCCCCACCGACGATGACCTCACCCGTGAAGGCATTGCCCTGGTTCTGGGAGAAACACCCGAAGTGGACCAGCAGTTGCTGGCCCATCTGGAAGGAATGTACAGCGCACGCGGCAGAACCATGCCCCAGAGCAACATCAAGCAGGCCTGGCTCATCCCCAGTGCCACCCCGCTGGACAACCCTCTGGGAACTGCTCCAGGCTGGATGGTCAAAAAAGACGGCAAGGTCATTGTGGCGATGCCTGGTCCACCTCAGGAAATGAAACCGATGTGGAAGGAGCAGGTGCTTCCCCGCCTTGATCTTCCCGAGCGCGCCCTGTATCACGTGACCCTGCACACCTCGGGCATTGGAGAAAGCAACATTTCGGATTTGCTGGGTGACCTCACCTTGCAACATTCCCCCAGTGTGGCCACCTATGCCAGAAAACACGGTGTGGACGTGCGCGTTGCCCACATGGCCGATTCTCTGGAAGAAGCCAGAACGGGTGCTGCTGCCACTGAAGCCACCGTGCGGGAAAAGCTTGGGAAGTACATTTACGGCGAGGACAGCGACACCCTGGAAAGTGTAACCCTCAAGAAGCTGCAGGAACGCAAAGAGACCCTGGCGGTCTTTGAAGCTTTCACCGCAGGTGCGCTTGCTCAAAAGCTGGGCAGGCACCCCCGTTTGAAAGGTGTCCTCAGCACAGCAGACCACGGCATCCAGGTGGATCTGGGCCTCACCCCCAGAACCCTCACGGAAGAAGGCGAGGACAGCGTGAATGCTGCCATCGAACTGGCCAGAGGGATTCAGGACCGTCTTGGGGCCACCTATGGCCTCGCCACCGTTGGAAACCTGGACACCCACACATGCCATGTGGCCCTGGTGACCGACACAGACGTTAAGACCGCCACGCTGGACTGGGTGGGAACACCCGACCAGCTCATCGAAAGGACCAGCAACGCTGCCCTGATGCTGCTGTACAGAACCCTGAAGGGCGAAGCGTGAGGCTCTTTTACGCCATCATGGTTCCCCAGGAGATACAGGAGCAACTGGCCCCCATTCAGAAGCACCTCCGGGGCAACTGGCGGCCTGTGAAGCCCGACCAGATGCACATCACCCTCGCCTTCATGCCCCAGTACCCGGAAGGGAAAAGCAAACCTTTGTTGGAACTGGGAGACCGCATCAGCAAGACCAGAGACGGTTTTGAGATCCGCCTGAAAGGCACCGGGTATTTCCCCAATGAGGGAAGCCCCAGGGTCTGGTTCGTGAAAACCGAGGCCCCGGAGCTACAGGAGATCTCTGAGGCGCTCACCTCCCAGATCGACTACCCTTTTGAGGACAAGGGCTTCAAGGCCCACATCACCCTGGCCCGCAAGAAAGGACCTGCCCCACGGGTTCCTCCGCAGGTGTTTGACCTGACCTGGAAAGCCAGCAGTTTTGCCCTGGTGCAGAGCAACCTCAAACTTTCTGGACCCACCTACAAGATCCTCAAGACCTTCAAATTCAGAGATTTCGGCCAGTAAACCTTCAGAGAAACTTTCCCTCACCCCTGTGGTGACCCCCAGGAGCAGTCAAGGAGACTTATGGAAAACAAAGAACGCCTGAAAGCCCTCGAGCAAACCGTCCACCAGATTGAAAAGCAGTTTGGCAAGGGCTCGATCATGAAACTTGGCAACAACACCAGCATGGATGTTCAGGTGATTCCCAGCGGTTCCCTGAGCCTGGATGTTGCCCTCGGTGTGGGAGGCATTCCCCGTGGCCGCGTGACCGAGATTTACGGTCCAGAGTCCGGCGGTAAAACCACCCTGGCCCTCAGCATTGTGGCCCAGGCCCAGAAACTCGGCGGCGTTGCTGCTTTCATTGATGCAGAACACGCTCTGGATCCCCAGTACGCCCGCCAGCTCGGTGTGAATGTGGACGAACTGCTGGTTTCCCAGCCCGACTCTGGCGAGCAGGCCCTGGAAATCATGGAACTGCTGGTGCGCTCTGGAGCCATCGATATTGTGGTCGTTGACTCTGTGGCCGCGTTGACCCCCAGAGCCGAAATTGAAGGGGAAATGGGCGACGCCCTGCCCGGTCTGCAGGCCCGTCTGATGAGCCAGGCCCTGCGCAAACTGACCGCCATCCTCAACAAAACCAACACCGCTGCCATCTTCATCAACCAGGTCCGCGAAAAGATCGGCGTGATGTACGGCAACCCCGAAACCACCACCGGTGGACGGGCCCTCAAGTTCTACTCCACCGTGCGTCTGGATGTGCGCAAAGTGGGTCAGCCCGTGAAACAGGGCGATGTGGCCATTGCCAACAACGTCAAAATCAAAGTGGTCAAGAACAAGGTGGCTCCTCCCTTCAAGGAAGTGGAACTCACCCTGCAGTTCGGCAAGGGCTTCGATCAACTGGGCGATCTGGTGACCCTGGCCACCGACCTGGAGATCATCAAGAAGGCCGGTTCCTTCTACTCTTATGGAGAAACCCGCATCGGGCAGGGCAAAGAGAAAGCCATCGCCTACATCTCTGAGCACCCCGAAATGGAAGAGGAAATCCGCGCCCGCGTGATGAACGAGGTCCGTGCAGGCAGAAACCCCATCCAGCAGAACCCCGAAATTGCACTGGAAGCAGACGAGTAAAAACCAGACTTCAACCCAGGGACGCAGCCATGCTGCGTCCTTTTTTCAATCCTGTTCTCTGGTGCAGATTTGAGGCATCATCCATCAGGTGCCAGAGCACGTGTCAGACAATGCCAAATCAGCTCATAATCTGCCCTAATTTTTAATGTTAAAGTATTAAACAAGTTTTGTGAAAACGGAACTTTGACAACACGGGTCTTACACCGAAAGGAGAAGCATGGATAACGTCACCTCGATCCTTCTTGGCTTCCTGCTCGGTGCGATAATTTTCGGTTTTGTGGCCTACAACCGGGCCTACCAGATTGGCTTCAGCAAGCGATCTGGTCTGGACGCTGCACTGAAAGAACAGGCAGAGCAAGAAGCGAATGCCCTGCGTGAACGTGCACAAACCGAAGCTGAACGCATCCGTGTGGAAGCTGAACGACTGAAAAGTGAAGCTGAACGGACCCTGAGAGACGCTGAAACCACCGCAAAAGAAAGGGTGGCCGAACGCCGCTCTGAACTGGAACGGGACATACAGCGGGAGCGCGACACCCTCAAGCTGGAACGGGATGAACAGCGCCGTGAGCGCGACGAACTCAAGCGTGAAATCGAACGCCTGAACCGCCGTGCCGAACAGCTGGACACCCGGGGCATGAAACTCGACCATCTGGAAGAGAAACTGGAAGCGGAACACCGGGAGTTGCAGGTCAAGCATCAGGAGGCAGACACCAAGCTGCACGATGTGAACCTCAAACTCTTCGAGATCGCCCAGCTCTCCCCAGAGCAGGCCAGAGACATCATCCTCGGAAAACTCGATGAGGAGCTCGAGGAGGACAAAGCGGTGCGCATCCGCCAGTCCACCGAGAAAGCCAACATCGAAGCCACCCGCAAGGCGCAGCACATCATCGCGCAGGCCATTCAACGCAGTGCCTCCGAGACCAGTGCTGCCATGGCCGTTTCGGTGGTGCCCATTCCCAGTGAAGCCATGAAGGGCCGCATCATCGGGCGTGAAGGCCGCAACATCCGCGCCTTTGAAGCCCTCACCGGTGTGGACCTGATCATCGACGACACCCCGGAAGCGGTGATCCTCAGCAGCTTCAATCCCATCCGCCGTGAAGTGGCCAAGAGTGCCCTGGAGCAACTGGTCGCAGACGGACGCATCCACCCCACCCGCATCGAAGAAGTGGTGCACAAAGCCCAGGAAGACATGAAAACCTTCATCCACAACCAGGGGGAAGAAGGGGCACTGGAAGCTGGCGTGGTCGGGATCAAACCCGGTCTGATGCAGCTGCTGGGCCGCATGTACTTCAGAACCAGTTACGGTCAGAACGTGCTGAAACACAGCATCCAGGTGGCGCACGTCACCGGAATTCTGGCGGCAGAACTGGGCCTCGATCCTGCGCTGGCCCGCCGGGCAGGTTTGCTGCACGATGTGGGCAAATCCATCGACCGCGAGATTGAGGGAACCCACGTGGACATCGGAATCAGTCTGGCCAAACGCTTCGGTGAACCTTTCGAGGTCATCGATGCCATTGCCCACCACCACGACCCCGAGAATGCCGAGTCCCTTTACGGGGTGCTGGTTGCTGCTGCAGATGCCATTTCTGCTGCCCGCCCAGGTGCCCGCCGTGAGAGCCTTGAGGTGTACATCAAGCGCCTGGAACAGCTGGAAAGCATTGCCCTGTCCTTCCCTGGGGTCAGCAATGCCTTTGCCATCCAGGCAGGCCGCGAAGTGCGCGTGATTGTCCAGCCTGAGAAAATCACCGACTCCAAGGCCACCCTGCTGGCCCGCGAGATCGCTGGTCGCATCGAGCAGGACATGGAATACCCCGGTCAGGTGCAGGTCACCGTGGTCCGGGAATCCAGAGCTGTGGAGTTTGCCAAGTAAAGTCCATCAAGGTGTTTTGGAAAGCCTTCCTCGTGCAGGAAGGCTTTTTCTTTTGGAGGAGGATTGCTTGTCTGAGGGAGCTGAGGGTGAGATCCCCCTGTTCCTCACTGCGTTTGGAGCTGTCCCCCTTAACGAAGGGGGATTGTTGTGCATCTGGCATGGCTTTCATTTGGGTCTTTCATCAACCCCCTTTCGTTAAGGGGGGACAGCCTGAAGCTTTAGCGACAGGCAGGAGGGATCTTTCCCCATGTCCACCCAAAAGTGTACGCCAGACACCTTTTGTGCATAAACAGGGTAAAATTATGCGAATTTTTGGACCGATGTGCACACTTTTTGAGAACAAAAAGCATGAAAAACCTGTTTTTTGGAAAGCATCCTGTGCGAAATCTGCTTCATGTTTTGCACGGACTGGAACAACTTGAAGGGTTTTCTCTGGTTTTTCTGTCAAAGTGCGCAAAAATTGGTGTACATCCTGTTACTTCTTGACAGACGGATCTAAGCAAGCCTTGCCAGAGGAGAGGGGTCCCATGATATGCTTCCAACTGTAATGGAAGCTGCATAACCAGTAGGATATGCAACCTTCTGAAACCATCTGACCATGGGCCTTCTTGAAGACCACCTTGACGGAGGAAGTATGAACCACGACTTTGATGTTGTCTCTGCTGCACGGAACTGGCGTATCGACGAACTCACTCAGGCCAACCCCACTGCTGTGGTCAGCGAGTTTGCCAGTGATGTCCTCACCACTGAAGAACTGCGCCAGCGCCTCAGCAAACCTGTCTGGAAGTCCCTGCAGGCCACCATTGAGCGTGGTGTGACCCTGGACCCTGCCATCGCAGACACCGTTGCCCTGGCCATGAAAACCTGGGCCCTGGAAAAAGGTGCGAGCCACTACACCCACTGGTTCCACCCCCTGACCGGCAGCACCGCTGAGAAGCACGACAGTTTCGTGACCCCCACCAGTGATGGCAGCGCCATTGCCCAGTTCACCGGCAAAGAGCTGATCCAGGCCGAGCCTGACGCTTCCAGCTTCCCCTCTGGTGGTCTGCGTGCCACCTTCGAGGCCCGTGGCTACACCGCCTGGGATCCCACCTCTCCTGCCTTCATCCTGCGCCACGGCAACGGTGCCACCCTGTGCATCCCCACCGCTTTCGTGTCCTGGACCGGAGAAGCCCTCGACCTGAAAACCCCCCTGCTGCGCAGCACCGAAGCCCTAAACCAGGCTGTCATGAAAGTGCTGCCCACCCTGGGCCTGAAAGACGTCACCAAAGTCAGCAGCACCCTGGGCGCAGAGCAAGAGTACTTCCTGATCGACGAGGAGTTCTTCTACCGCCGCGCCGACCTGGTGATGAGTGGCCGCACCCTCTTCGGAGCCAAGCCCCCCCGTGGCCAGGAACTCGAAGACCACTACTTCGGCAGCATCCCCAACCGCGTGCTGTCCTACATGAGCGATGCAGAAAACCAGCTGTACGCCCTGGGCATTCCCGTCAAGACCCGTCACAACGAAGTGGCCCCCGGTCAATTCGAAATTGCCCCCATCTTCGAAAACAGCAACATCGCCGCTGACCACCAGCAGCTGATCATGCAGGTGCTGCGCAACACCGCCCGCAAATACGGCCTGGTGTGCCTGCTGCACGAGAAACCCTTCGCTGGCATCAACGGCAGCGGCAAGCACTGCAACTGGTCCATGGGCACCGACACCGGCCTGAACCTGCTGGAACCCGGCGACACCCCCCACGAGAACCTGCAGTTCCTGTTCTTCTGCGCCGCCGTGATCCGCGCTGTGGACACCCACCAGGACCTGCTGCGCGTCAGCGTTTCCAGTGCCAGCAACGACCACCGTCTGGGTGCCAACGAAGCCCCACCTGCCATCATCTCCATCTTCCTGGGCGATGAACTGAGTGACATCCTGGACCGCATCCTCAGCGGCGAAGGTGGAGCAGGCAAGACCGCTGGCTTCCTGGGCCTGGGCACCCCCGTGCTCCCCAACCTGCCCCGTCACGCTGGTGACCGCAACCGCACCTCTCCTTTTGCCTTCACCGGCAACAAGTTCGAGTTCCGTGCAGCCGGTTCCAGCCAGAGCATCTCCATGCCCATCACCGTGCTGAACACCATCGTGGCAGACAGTGTGGTCGAACTGACCGCCCAGCTGGACGCCAAGCTCGCTGGTGGCGCAACCGTGGACGAGGCCCTGCTGGCCGTGGTCAAAGACGTGTACGGTGCCCACAAGCGCATCATCTTCAACGGCAACGGTTACAGCCAGGAATGGCACGAGGAAGCTGCCAAACGTGGCCTGCTCAACCTGCCCACCGCCATTGACGCCATTCCCCACCTGACCGATGCCAAGAACATCGAGCTGTTCAGCAAGTTCAACGTGCTGTCTGACCGCGAAGTGGAAGCCCGCCAGGAAATCATGTATGACATCTACTTCAAGACCGTCAACATCGAAGGCGAAACCACCGAATGGATTGCCCAGACCCAGATTCTGCCTGCTGCCCTCAGCTACCTCTCTGAAGTCTCCAGCGTGCAGAACAGCAAAGCCGCTCAGGGCCTCGCTGCTGAACTGAGCCAGGTCACCGACGAGCTGTACGAAGCCCTGAACAACCTGCGTGCCCAGAACGCCGCAGAAGGTGGCGAAGCCGTGCACGAGAAATCCCACCACATGCGTGACCACGTGCTGGCCGCCATGGGTGAAGTGCGCACTGCTGCCGACAAACTGGAAAAACTGGTGAGCGCCAAGCACTGGCCCCTCCCCAGCTACCGCGAAATGCTGTTCGTGAAGTAAGACCCTCACCGGGACCCTCACCTCACTTCGTTGTCCTCTCCCACTGGGAGAGGATTTTTTGTTGTGCAGTTGCGGTGGCCCAATGAAAAACCTCTCCCTGACAGGGAGAGGACCGGGCGCAGCTTGCGGTGAGGGTCAGACTTCTTTTTTCTTCTCTTCAGAAGGATCTTCGGTCTGGGTTTTCTTGAATTCTTTCATGCCCTGCCCCATGCCCTTCATCAACTCAGGGATTTTCTTCCCTCCGAAGAACAGCAGCACCACGACAATGATCAGGATGATTTCTAAAGGTCCGAAAGACATGCTTTATACTGACACATTTTGTTTTCCCTTGAGCAAGAGGGGGGTGAGCTGTTGCCTCCATGACAGCCAGAAACCTACAGGAACCCTGAAGATTGTGTGATGGACCCTCACTGCGACCCACACCGAGAGCTTCGCCCGGTTTTCTCCCTGTCAAGAAGAGGTTTTTGTTTGGCAATTGCTCTGGCCCAATGAAAATCCTCTCCCAGTGGGAGAGGACAGCAAACACAGTGAGCGAGGAGAGGGGCTTATCTGCTCCGTGGATCAATGGCTTCACGGATGGCTTCACCCAGCAAAGTCCAGCCCAGCACGAACAGCAGAATGAAGGTGGCAGGGTAAATGTAGGTGTACCAGTAGTTGATCTGCCCGAAGAAGCCTTTGGAGATGTTGATCAGGTAACCCCAGTCGGGGAAACCTTCTGGAACGCCCACGCCAATGAAGGACAGGGCAGCGAAGGTCACCACGGTAGAGCCAATGTCCAGGCTGACCAGGGCCAGCAGGGAGTTCAGGCTGTTGGGCAGCACGTGTTTGGTGATGACTTTGGAGTCAAAGTTGCCCAGCGATTTGGCGGCATCCACATATTCCAGGCGTTTGATCTTCAGCACATCTCCACGCACCACGCGTGCATATTGTGCCCAGCCCACCAGCACCAGGGCAAGCATGATGATGGGGAGGCTGCGTCCGAGCACGATCACCAGGATCATCAGGAGCACCAGGTTGGGGAATGCGAAGATGATGTCGGTGAATCGCATGAACACGTTGTCCACCCATCCACCGTAATAACCAGCGGTGATGCCCACCAGAATGCCCACCAGGGCAGTCATCAGGGTCACACCAATGCCCACCAGGAAGGCAGAGCGCACCCCCCAGATCAGGCCCCAGTAGATGTCATAGCCACCAGCCGCCAGCCCGAACACGTGCTCTTTGGAGGGTGGGGTGGGCAGTGCTGAAAATCCTTCGCGCACCATGCTGTTGGGGACCGTGAAGGTGGTTGGGAGGTTGCGGATGTCCTCGGTGAGGGGGGCAAGCACAGGAGCGAACAGGGCCATCACCAGGAAGGCCAGAATGATCAGCATGCCAATCAACCCGAGGGGGTTTTTTCTGAATTTCTTCCAGATGTTCATTCGTATCGGATCCTTGGGTCAATGATGCCATAGAAGATGTCCACCAGCAGGTTGATCAGGGTCACGGTGGTGGCGGCAAACAGGGCGAAACCGATCACTGAGGGGATGTCGATGGTCTGGGCGGCCTGGGAGGCCCACAGGCCCACACCCGGATAAATGAAGATGGTTTCGGTGATGATGGAACCACTTAAAAGACCAATCAGGATGCTGCCCAGCACGGTGATGACGGGAATCAGGGCATTGCGCAGGGCGTGTTTGACCACAATGGCAGTGGTGGGCAAGCCTTTGGCTTTGGCGGTGCGCACGTAATCCTGCCTGAGCACATCGATCACGTTGCTGCGCACCACCTGAATCAGCTGGGGCGAGATCACAAAGGTGAGGGTGAGCACGGGCATGAACAGGTGTTTGATCAGGTCGAGGACGATGTCCCATTTGCCTGCAAACAGGGAAGGGAAGAACAGGAAACCATCGGTGGTGGGAAGCCCTGCGGTGAGGCTCAGGATGGTGTTGATGCGGCCTGGTTCAAACCATTGCAGGATGCCGTAAAACACAGTGATCACAAAGATCCCGACCACAAAGGTGGGGAAGCCGTAAGCGATGATGGAGAGCACCCGAATGGTGTGGTCAAACCAGCTGTTGCGGGTCACTGCGGTGAGGATGCCCACACTGATGCCAAACAGGGCAATCACCACGATGGCCACCAGGGCCAGTTCCATGGTGGCTGGAATTTTGATGGCCAGTGCCTCAACCACCGGAAGGTGAGCGGTGCGCGAGTAGCCCAGGTTGCCATGGAAAACCTGCTCCAGCCAGATGCGGTACTGGGTGAAGAAGTCTGCGTCCAGGTGGTAACGCTCGATGATTCCTGCAATGAAGGCAGGCTGGGCCTGTTTTTCGCTCTGGGCGAAAGATGCGGCGCGGATGTCGGCAGACAGAAACTGCGTCAGTCCGAAAATCAGCACGGATATTCCGAACAGGATGAGCGGCAGTTGCAGCACACGCCGAAGGATGAATGTGAACACGGATCACCTCTGAAACTGAATCTGTTGCCCCTGGGGAATGCCGGGAGGGTGGCGTCAAGGCAATCACCCAGACAATTGGGCCACTTCGTGCTTTGTTTTACCACACCACATGGTCAAAAGACAGACAGAAAGTACGGCTTCAAGCACAGTCAAAAGCACTTTTCCCCAATTTTCAACAAAAGAGCCAAACAGCTTTCAACAAAACAGCAGCGACCCTGAGGTCGCCACTGTAGAATGTTTCAGCTTACTTGCTGATGGTGTAGTAGTAGTCGTCGGCAAAGACGGGGTTGATCAGGCGGCCTTTGACCCAGTCACGCTGCACGAAGGGGAACAGCTCCTGGTACAGGGGAATGAAGGGGGTGTCGTTGTAGGCGATCTGCTGGATCTGGCGGTACAGGGCCACACGCTTCTTGCTGTCGGTGCTGGTCACGGCTTCGGAGATCAGACCGTCCAGTTTGGTGTTCTTGTAGCCAATCTGGGTGGGGTAGTTGCCGCTGGACTGCAGGAAGGGGAAGGCGAAGTTGTGGGGATCGGCGTAGTCTGCACCCCAGGCTCCAGCCCACACGGTCATCTGGCTGTTCTGGCCCTGTGCAATGACCTGGCTGAAAGGCAGTTCGCGCACTTCCACTTTGAATTTGGGGTTGAGGCTTTCCAGGTTCTTCTTGAGGATTTCCAGGGCACCTTTGCGCTTGGTGTTGCCGCTGTTGAAGAACACGGGCAGGGTGAAGCCGTTCTTCCAGACCTGGCCTTTCCAGGCGGCCTTGAGGTACTTGGTGGCGAGGTTCTTGTCGTACTTGTACTTGGGCAGGTTGGTGCTGTAGCCCAGCAGGCCCTTGACGATCACGGAGCTGGGGTGGGTTGCAGCGCCCAGCAGCACGTCTTTGATCAGGGCGTCGTAGTCCATGGCAGCAGCGAAGCCTTTGCGCACATTCACGTCACTGAAGAAGTTGGAGGGAATGCCGTTGCCGTCCAGTTTGCCACTGCCCAGGTAGTTGGTGCCCTGGCCGTTGATCTTCTGGTTCATGAAGAATGCGGTGAGGGACAGGGTGGTGTCCTCAATGATCTTCACACCAGCGGAGCCCTTGACGCGGGGGATGGAGGGACGGTTGACGAAGGCGAGGTCTGCATCACCGGCTTCCAGCATCTTGATGCGGGTGTTCTCGTCAGACACGTTCTGCACGATCACGCGGGTCAGTTTGGCAGGAGCGCGCCAGTAGGCATCGTTGCGCTTGAGGATCACGTTCTGGCCCACGTCATAGCGCTCCAGCACGAAAGCACCGGTGCCCACGGGAGGCTTCTTGGCGTACATGGTGGTGCCCGCTTCGGGGTTGTTGAATTTTTCCCAGTCCTTGGCGGTGCCGCTCCAGTCGCCTGCTTTTACAGCTTCATCTTTGTTGTAGATGTTGGCGTAGGGGGAGGCCAGGATGGAGATGAATGCAGAGAAGGGTGCAGCCAGGTTGAACACCACGGTGTCGTCGCCTTTGGCCTGGATGGCTTTGGCGATGTCGTCGAAACCAATTTTGCCGCCTTTGCGGATCAGGTCGGTGGAGCCCAGCAGGGGCTCGATCAGCAGCTGTGCAGGGCCGCCATCCACGGAGAGCACCAGGGAACGCTGGATGCTGTACACCACATCGTCAGCGGTCAGGGGCTGGCCGTTGGTGAACTTCACGCCTTTGCGCAGTTTGATGGTGTAGGTTTTGCCGCCGTTGGTGACTTCGGGCATGGCAGCCGCAAGCTGGGGAACAAACTTGCTGGCGTTTTCGCCTTCGGGGAAGTACAGGGTTTCCAGCACGTTCTGCAGGATTTCACCGCAGCCCTGCTCGTAGCAGTCGGCAGGATCGAAGGTGCGCCAGTCACCGATTTCCACATCGGTGAGGATTCCAGGGTTTTTGACTTGAGCGCCTGCAACAGAAGCAAGCATTACGGCACTGAGCAAGAATGCACGTTTGAGCATGTACGTACCAACCTTTCCTTTGAGAGCTAGGCAAATTTGGACAAAGTTTAACATCTATATTTGTCTAGTGCAATGGATGTTGGATCCAGCCTGTCAAAAATGGACCAAGACTAAAGATTTCAGGTTTTGTGTCTTATGGACGGTATCTTCCCCGTTCTGCACTGCGACAAGTCAAACGTGTGATCCCGCAAGATTCCTGCAAAATGTTTCTGAGAACTGTGACATCTGGCACAAGAGGTCAGGGAAATCCTCAGGTGCGCTTTCAGGTGAGGCAGGACAACTGACCATGGTGAACCGTGGCTCACCCCCTATACTGATGGGCATGAAGATTCGGATTTTGCTGCTTGCCGGAGGCCAATCTGGCGAGCATGAAGTGAGTTTAAACAGCGCAAAAAGCATTCTGTCCAACCTTCCAGAAGACCGTTTTGAAGTGACCCCCGTGGTGATCACCAAGCAGGGCAAATGGCTGTCCCTGCCTGAAAGCCAGCAGGCCCTCACTGCAGGGCAGGCAGAGAGCGGAGGAGAGATGCTGCTGGCCGCCGCCAGTGTAGCCGGAGAACACAATGTGGTGTTTCCTGTGCTGCACGGACCCATGGGAGAAGATGGCACAGTGCAGGGCTTCCTGACCCTGGCCGGGATTCCTTTTGTGGGCAGTGGGGTGCTGGGAAGCGCTGTGTGCATGGACAAGATCATGACCAAGCAGGCCCTTGCTTCTGCAGGCATTCCACAGGTGCCCTGGGCTGCAGTGTCCCGCAGTGAATGGAAAAAAAATCCCGAACCGGTGTTGCAAACTGCGGCAGCTCTGGGCTACCCGGTGTTCGTGAAGCCCGCCAACATGGGGTCCAGTGTGGGCATCAGCAAGGCCAGGCATGCCGATGAGCTCCACCAGGCCCTCACCCTGGCCTTCCATTACGACCGCCGGGTGATCCTGGAAGCCATGACCCCCGAAAAACCCCGCGAAGTGGAAGTGGGCATTCTGGGCAACGATGACCCTCGGGCCAGTGTGGTGGGTGAACTCTCCTTCGACAGCGACTTCTACGATTACGAAACCAAATACACCGATGGTCTGGCCCAGATGCACATCCCGGCCCGCATCCCTGAAGAGGTGCAGCGCGAGATTCAGGAACATGCCCTGAAAGCCTTCAAAGCCCTGGACTGTGCAGGACTGGCACGGGTGGATTTCTTTTACCTGCCAGAAAGCGGGAAACTGTACCTGAATGAACTCAACACCATGCCCGGTTTCACCCGCACCAGCATGTACCCCAAACTCTGGGAAGCCAGTGGTCTGGGTTACAGCGAACTGGTCACCCGACTGGTTGAACTGGCCCTGGAAGAACGTTGATGCATCCTGTCTTGCGATTCGTGCTGGGTTTTGCTTTGTGTGCAGGGGTGGGCCTGGGTCTGATGTGGCTTCTGGGGGCCATCAACACGGAGCAGTGCAAGTACCGCACCATCGGCTTTCTGGTGGTGCCCCTGATTCTGGGACCCCTCAGCATTGGTCTGGCCGCCAACCGCCGCATGATCGAGAACGGCTGGGGGCCCTTCAATGTGGGCATGATTGCCGCCTCGGTGTTTCCGGTGCTCTGGAAAGCGGTGCTGGGGATTGCTGCACTGAATGGTTTATGTGGAAAAGGAACAATGTGAATTCACCAGTATAAACGGTTACAGATTCAAAACAAACCCGTTTGATCACCTTGCTGCACCGTTGCAGGCCCTAAGCTGAAATCATGATCCCCTCAGGGAAAACCCTGAGGGGTTTTCGTGCTTAGCCATCCCACCTGAACCCATCACCATCCGAATCACAGAGGGCAGCCATGCAAAGAACAAAAAACACAACGCGTCACAATTCTGCTCCTGTGCGGGTGGTGCTGCTGGGCAGTGGCTACACCAGCATTCACGCTTACCGGTCTCTGGTGCGCAGGCTCCGACCACGCATTGGCAAGGACCTGCACATCACCCTGATCACCCGGGACACCCACCATGCTTTTCATGGCTGGACTGGAGACGCTCTGGCCGGGTACATCCCTGTGGAACACACCCTCACCCCACTGGAATGCATTTTCCCTCTGGCCCAGCGCATGCAGGGAATGGTGGAAGGGGTGGACCTGCAACACCAGCAGGTGCAGGTGAAGACCGAAAGTGGAATCCAGCAGGTGCCCTACGACCATCTGGTGATTGGGCTGGGTTCTTCTGATCCTTTTGATCGCATCCAGGGCCTTGCAGAGCACGGTTTTTGCCTGAAAAGCATCCATGAGCTGCACCGTTTGCGCACCCACCTGATCGCCAGATTGCAGGCTGCCCAGAACACCCAGGACACATCAGAAAGGGAACGGTTGCTGCACTTCACCCTGATTGGCGGAGGGTATGCTGGGGTGGAAATCGCTGCTGCCCTGCGGGGATTTTTTGAACAGCAGGTCACCCATCATCCCATCTTGCAAACCTGTGTTCCCAGAATTGAATTGATTCACGCCCATGAAGAGCTTTTGCCAGAATTGCTGGCCAGATACCCCAGGTTGCAACGCTATGCCCTGCAGCAGTTGCAGGACCTGCACATTCAGGTGATTCCTGGAACCCGCATTCAGAAAGTGAAAGCAGGGTGCTGTGTCACTTCCACCGGAGCAACCCTGCCTGCAGGCATGGTGATTGCCACGGCGGGCATCAGTCTGGGTGTGCTCAAAGGCACTGAAATGCTGCCCAGAGATGAGCGCAAACGCCTGCGTGCCAACGACCACATGCAGGTGCAGGGCCACGGCAACCTGTGGACAGCCGGAGACATTGCCAACATTCGCAGGCCCTTTCAGCAGGGTCCCTGCCCCACAAATGCCCTTTGGGCCATCATGGGTGGGATGCATGCTGGAGACAATCTGGCCCGTGCCATACAGCGCAAACCCCTGCGGCCCTTCTGGTTTCCAGGGCTGGGTCAGTCTGCCAGCTTTGGTCCTGGACGGGCCATCGCAGAACTCTGCACCTTGCAATTCACGGGTCAGGTGGCTTTTTTGATGCGGCTGGGTTTTTTTCTGATGTTCATGCCGCATTTGCCTTACGCCTGTCTGGTCTTAAAGGATTGGTTAAGGTTGCGCCAGCGCCTGAAACCCAGCACCACCCTGAAAACCGCCTGATGAAAATGAGAAAAAGCATTATAATACGAAAGATCACTGGTCTCAAACGACTGCTGTCACAACATCTCCTGTGCATCCGGTTTACCCTGGAACCATAAGCCACAAGGGCGTCATTTTGCTTCCATTCCACAGCCTGATTCCGATTCCTGTCACATCAGACAGGAGCTGTCCTGTCGCAGGAGGAACATCATTCCATGAACACTTTTGCCTTTCTTGCCTACCCCAGAGAAATTTCTCAGGATCTGGCCAAACTGACCCATCTGCCTGCTCTGAAACTCATCCCAGATGCAGCTTACGAATACGCCATGCGCAAATTTCCCATTCGCCCTGTGTTGACAGGCCACCTGCAGACTTCACAGCATCCTGTGCGTGGACATGTGATCAGTGTTCCCCTCACGGCCAACCACCTGAAAAGCCTGCCTGCAGAAGAGGTCCATGCCAAAATCAGCGAGGCCATCAGCCATGCCCGTGACCTGGGAGCCAGCATGATTGGTCTGGGCGCACTCACTGCAGAAGTGAGTGGTGCAGGGAAGGCTTTCCAGTCTCGCAAAGACATCAGCATCACCAGTGGCGCTGCTTACCGGGCTGCCAGCATCGTGCTGGAAATCGAACGGCTGCTCAAGCACCTCCCCAGAAAACCCACCATCACCCTGGTCGGGTCGGACGTTGTGCTGGCTTCTGCGTTGCTGCCCGTGATTCAGAAAATCCATGGCATCCATCAGGTGACAGTGGATCCCGAGCCCACCCCCATGAAATTGCGCGAAGCAGATTTGCTGGTGCTGCTGGGCGACACCAGCAACCTGCAGATCCGCAGTGAACACCTCAAGTACAACGCCATGGTGCTCAATGCCTCCAGAGGGCGGGCCATGGACCCCAGAATCAGCCGGGACCGTTCAGATGTGATTGTCACCGATCCCAGCATTTTCAATCCAGCCATTCGCATTCAAAGCATCCCTGGCTACTCCAAAACCCTTTGCCCCAGCCTGACCGAAACCATCTTGCTCAGCCTGGAAGGGCACAGGGGCCATTTTGCCCTCGGTGGGCCAGACAGCGCGCAAATTGAACAGCTGCTCTTGCTGCTGAAAAAACACCAGAATTTGCACTTCGATTTTGTGCCCAGACAGGTGCGACCCGCACGCACCACCCAGCTGCAGGGATCTGCAGGCTGGATCTGATGTGAATCTGCAGGGTTGATTTCAACAGCATGAAGGCAAACAAGGAGGGCATGTCCTCCTTTCACTTTCTGCAGCAATCAGAAATCACAAATAATGCAGTTTCCAGTCCTGGATGCCATGCTGATCTGCCAGTTTCCCCAGCATTTCTCCAGAGACCCTGGCATCAGAGAGGATCTGTCCACCAGCGGCCTCCACCTGGGCTGCAAAATCAGCCAGAGGGTATTTTCCCTCAGGGATCAGGGTTTGCAGGATTTCACCTGCTTTGATTTCATAGAGGGCAGCGTACACATTGCCTCTGCGGGCATCCAGCGTGACCCCAATTTTTCCCTCATGAGACGCGGCCATGGCCATCAGGGTGCTGAGGCCCAGCACTTCTGCTCCCCAGGCCCTGGCCAGCCCCAGAGCATAACTGGCAGCCACCCGGACCCCGGTGTAGGAACCCGGACCCACTCCAACCACCAGACGGTCTGCTTTGAAAGGCAAACCTGCAGTGGAAAAAAGGTTTTGTACCTCGGGCGCAATGCGCTGGGCATGCAGCCTTTCCAGCCTTTCGCAATAAGAAAATGTGCCTTCTGGAGTCAGAAGGGCCAGGCTCAGGTCAGGGGTTGCGGTGTCAAGGGCTAAAGTCAGCACGCTAACACTTTACAGGGTTCAGGGTTGGGAAAGGCGCACACCAGCAGATGACTGGCTCTGTGTGGATCTGCAGTGGACCTTGTTGTTCAATGAAACGCGACAGTGAGGTCAAGATGCCACAAAAAACCCCCCGACTTTCCAGGTCAGAAGGTCGGGCACTGGACTGGATTTTTTTCAGTCCAGATCGCGTTTGAGCATGGCGCGTTCTTTGATCATGTTCATGAGAGAAGTGAACCCCACCACCAGCAGGGGTCCGGCCAGCGCAGCCCCAAGGATAATGTAAATTGCATCCATGTTTACAGAATAGCGTGAGAAACTTAAATCAAACTGTAGTGCTCTTGGGCAAATCATTACAAAAATGATCTGGAAAACATGACGTGAAGGGCAATAAAAATGAAGATTTGATGTGCTTTTGATGGAGATGCTGTGAAGTCTATGCTGATTTTGCTGTTGCAAATGGGCATGTGTTTTAGTGGAGCCATGCTGAAGACCCTCTTTTTTGACATTGATGACACGCTCTTTGACCATTACAACAGCATGCAGGCCGCATTTGAACGCATTTACCACCAGACCCCGGAGTTCCAGACCCGCCCCCTCCCAGAAATGCACGCTCTGCACAAAAAAGTGCTGGAAGAGGTGCATGACCTTTATGTCATTCCCAGGCTCATGACTTTGCACGAAGCCCGCAAAAAACGTTTTGAAATTTTGCTGGAACAGTGTGGCACCACCAACGGCACCCTGGCAGAACGTCTGAAAGACGATTACCGCACCACTTTTCTGGAATCCCGCATCCTGCTGGAAGGCACCGAAAAATTGCTTGCTGACCTGAAGGGCAAAGTGAAAATCGGAGTGATTTCCAACAACAGCATAGAAGAGCAAACCGAAAAGCTCCAGACGCTGGGCATTTACGACTTCATTGATGTGTGGGTGATGTCCGGTGAATTCGGATTTGGCAAGCCCGATCCCAGAATTTACCAGATTGCCCTGGAACGTGCAGGTTGTGCTGCACACGAAGCCATGATGATCGGGGACGACCATGCAAAAGATGTGGAGGCCGCCCAGAAAGCAGGCATCCGTGCCATCTGGCTCAACCGTTTTGGACACCCTGCACCATCCCCAGATGTGACACAGATCACCAGCCTTGCAGACCTGTATGCTCTGGAAGAATTGCAGGGACTCCTGTCTGCAACTGAACCCAAGAGGTGAAACATGAAAATTTTGCTGTCGCTGATGCTGGCTTTGCTGGGCTGCTCTTTTGCCCAGAACCTGCAAGGGTTCCAGACCCCTTCTGGCAACATCCACTGCATGCTCTTTGACAGTGAACTGCGTTGTGATCTGGGCACCATCACAGCCAGGGTGCCTCCCAGACCAAAAGACTGCGAATTGGACTGGGGAAATGCTTTTGGGATGTCCTTAAAAGGCAAAGCCCAGCGCATCTGCCATGGGGACACCGTGATGAATCCCAATTATCCCGTTTTGCAATATGGAAAAACCTGGAAGAAAGCAGGTTTTGTTTGCACCTCGCTGAGTTCTGGCCTCAGCTGCACCAACAAAGACAAACATGGATGGGTGCTTTCAAAGGGCAGGCAGGTGATTTTTTAGCGGTCAGCGGTGAGCATGAAAACGTCTGTCCTGCGGGAAAATCTGCAAATCATGCAGGGACGCCTGTCCAGCAGCCCCTCCAGCCCTACCCTGGCCCAGAGAAGCCCAGGAAAATCATTTGCTGATGGCTGACGGCTGAAAGCTGACCGTCTAAGCCACCCACCCGATGTACAGCACGAGGCTTTTTGCTATACTCTAAAACGCCTTGATGGGGAAGAGTACCCGAGAGGTGGCGCTCAACAGAGAGACCCCGGAAGCTGAAAAGGGGTTGGGAAGCCACTCGGGGAAGGTCGCCCCGGAGCCTGCAGCAGAACGTGCCTGATCAAAGGGCACCAGTAGACCTGCACGGGTCAGCCCGAAACAGCTGTTCAAGTGCCCCGTTTTGTCGGGGAATTGCGGTGGTACCGCGGGAATGTGTGAATCCACGTCTCGTCCGCTTGTCGGATGGGGCGTTTTTGTTTTGTGCCCGGAGCTGTTTCAGGAGGTCTTATGAAAGAACTGTCCAAGTCTTACGATCCCAGAGCCATTGAGCCTCGCTGGGTCAGCAAATGGGGCGATGAGCCTTTCCGCGCAGATGCCACCAGCGGCAAACCCCCCTTCACCATCGTGATTCCTCCACCCAATGTCACCGGGAATTTGCACCTGGGGCATGCGCTGGACAACACCCTGATCGACACCCTGATCCGTTACAAGCGCATGGCGGGTTTTGAAGCCCTGTTCCTGCCCGGAACCGACCACGCCGGAATTTCCACCCAGTGGGTGGTCACCAAGCAACTGGCAGTGGAGGGCGTCAACCGTTTTGACCTGGGCCGCGAAAAATTCCTGGAGAAAGTCTGGGAGTGGAAAGCCCAGTCTGGCGGCCAGATCGTCAACCAGTTGAAAACGCTGGGGGTGTCCTGTGACTGGACCCGCGAGCGTTTCACCATGGATGAAGGGCTGTCCAGGGCCGTGCGCCAGCAGTTCATTCAATTGTTCCATGAAGGGCTGGCTTACCGCGGAGAGCGCATCGTCAACTGGGATCCCGTTGGACAGACCACCCTCTCTGACCTTGAGGTGAAACGCGAGGTCAAGAAAGGGAAGATGTACACGCTGTCCTACAAACTGGAAGACAGCACCCTGGCAGCAAGCAACGGTGAAGCCGGAGAAATCCGCATTGCCACCGTGCGTCCCGAAACCATCTTTGCGGATCAGGCCATCGCCGTGCACCCCGAAGATGAACGTTTTCAGCACCTGGTGGGCAAAAAAGCCCGAATCCCCCTCACCGACCGTTACATCCCCATCATTGCCGATGAAGCCGTGGAGCGGGAATTCGGGGTGGGTGCCCTGAAAATCACCCCGGCCCATGACCCCACCGACTTTGAGATCGGGGAGCGCCACAACCTGGAGCGTCCCAGTGTGATTGACTGGAACGGCAACCTGACCAGCGATCTGGTCCCGGAAACCTACCGGGGCACAGAGCGTTTTGCTGCCCGCAAAGCCGTGGTGAAAGACCTCACCGAAAATGGCGACCTGATCGAGGAGAAAGACCACGAGACTGCACTGGGCATTGCAGAACGCACTGGCGTTGCTGTGGAGCCCATGATCAGCAAGCAGTGGTTCGTGCGCATGGAAAGCATGGCCCAGTCCGTGCTGCAGGGCCTGGACAAGGGGGAAATCACCCTTTACCCCGAGCGCTACACCAAAGTGAACAAAGACTGGCTGGAAAACATCCGCGACTGGTGCATTTCCCGTCAGCTGTGGTGGGGCCATCAGATTCCCGTCTGGTATGACGCAGACGGCAACCTTTACGTGCCTTCCCTGGAACACCCTGATCTGGATTGCGATCAGGACCCCCAGTATGCCCACCTCAATTTGAGGCGCGACCCGGACGTGTTTGACACCTGGTTCAGCAGCAACCTGTGGCCTTTCTCCACGCTGGGTTGGCCAGACACCGCAGACGAGGACTTCCAGAAGTTTTACCCCACCCAGGTGCTGGTGACGGGCTATGACATCCTGTTCTTCTGGGTGGCCCGCATGCAGATGGCCGGGTACAAATTCACCGGAAAAGCCCCCTTCAGCAAGGTGCTCCTGCACGGTCTGTACCTGGATTCCAAGGGCCAGAAGATGTCCAAATCCAAAGGCAACGGCATTGACCCTCTGGAGCTCTTTGCAAAATACGGGGTGGATGCCTGCCGATTCGCCTTCTCCTACCTTGCCACGGGTGGGCAGGACATCAAGCACGATGACCGCCGTTTCGAGCAGGGCAAGGTCTTCGCCAACAAGCTCTGGAACGCCTCCCGCTTTGTGATGATGAACCTGGACAACCCGGAGATCGAGCAAACCGACACCGGCCTCACCCTGGCAGACCGCTGGATCCTCTCCAGATACAACGAAACCGTCAAAGAAGTGACCCTGGCCCTGGACGAGATGGACATTGCTGCTGCAGTGCGCCTCGCCTACAGCTTCACCTGGGATGAATTCTGTGACTGGTACATCGAGGCCTCCAAGCCATCCCTCAGAAGCGGCAACAAACAAACCCAGGAGACCATCAAGTTTGTGCTGGAAGGCATCCTGAAATTGCTGCACCCCTTTATGCCTTTCATCACCTCAGAGATTTACGAGGCACTGGACCACAAACGCCAGATTGCTGTGCACTCCTGGCCCAAATTTGACCCTGCCCGTTTTGATGCAGAAGCCACACAGGCTTTTGATTACCTGCGCAGCGCCGTTTCCAGTGCCCGCAGCCTGAAAAACGAACTGGGTCTGGCCCCCCAGGACAAAGTGCAGGTCAGCATCAGCGGTGAAGGCCTGGACACCATCAAAGCCAACGCCTACGTGGTGGAAGGCATTGCTCGCGTTGAACTGGTGGACAGCATCGCTGGCAAAGTCCTCAGCCAGGTGGTCCCAGGCGTGATCGTGAGCGCCCCGGTGGAAGGCACCGTGGAAATTGGCGAATGGATCGTTCGCCAGAAGAAGCGCCTGCAGGAAACTGAAAAACAGATCAAGCAGGCCCAGGGCAAGCTGAACAACGCTGGCTTTGTGGCCAACGCTCCCCAGGAGGTGATTGAAGAGGAACGCCGCCGGGTTGCGGAATTCTCTGCCCAGAAAGACCGCCTGACGGATGTGATTGCCCAGTTTGAGTGATACCTCTGTTGGATCCCCCTGCCTGTCCCTGCGTTTCAGGCTGTCCCCCTTAACGAAGGGGGATTTTTTTTGTCTGGGATGATATCCAATGGAGTCGTACGCCAACCCCCCAACGCTGACGGGGGGACCGCAGAGCGAAGCGATGCGCGGGGGGATCTTGTGCCTTCCCAAACAGTTTTCCCTTGCAATCTGCAGCACACTGGGCTGAAACCCGATGGGAGGTTTTCATGTCCCGAGACCACGATGATGCACATGCTGATGGGCATTTTTTTGAAGATCCACTCTTGACCACCTTTGAATTGAAACAGCGCGGCTGGACGGCGTCCATGATTCAAAAGCTCCTGCCAGAACATGACGACAGCCGGGAAAACCGCTGGAACCGCAAGTATGGCCGGGTCAAGCTGTACCGGGAATCCCGGGTGCAGGATGCCGAGACCACAGGGGCTTATGCCGAACTGCTGGAAAAAGCCATTGAAGCCAGTGAACGCGCCGAAAAAGCCCGCCAGACCCGCACCAGAAACCGGGAGCGCAAACTCAGGAACTTCATTGAGGATTTTCAGCCTGTGCTGGTTCCGTTGACGCCACAGGAGCAGGAAAAACTCAGTTCTTCTTTGGCCCGCAGGTTCAAACAGCTCTGGGAGCGCCACGAAGCGGTGTTGACGGCCCATCTGGGGGGCATTCAGACCCTCGGAAAAACCACCCGAAAAGAACGCAAAAAGCTGCAGGCGGCTTTGCAGGAAAAGTATCTGGAGGCACTGCAAAAGGCCTATCCAGAGCTGGAGTTTGCAGAGTCTGCAGAAGATTGAAATTCAAAATGAAAGCAGAACTTTTTTGCTTTCTGCCTTCTGCCTTCTGCTCCTCCAGAGCTTGCTTTTCACACAGATCAGGTACTGTAAATAAAGATTGCCATGAACATTTGCCCTTTGTGTGGTACCCCCAATGATCCCCATGCTGTCACTTGCATCAGTTGTGGCGCGCAACTGGAAAACACCCTGCCACGCATTGAGAAATACGATTTGCAGCGGGTGCTGGGCAGTGGTGGATTTGGCATCACCTATCTGGCCACAGACCGCAACACAGGCCGAAAAGGGGTTTTAAAGGAGTTTTTCCCGTCTGGTTCTGTGCGCAATCGGGATGGTTCTGTGGAGCTTCCTCAGGGATATGACATTGATGAGGTGCTTCAGGAGGCCCGTGTGCTGGCCCGCTTCAAGCATGAATCCATCAACATGTGTTACACCGCGGAGCGCCTGAACAGGACCGCTTACCTGTTTCTGGAATTTGTGGAAGGCAAAGACCTGATTTCGGTGTACCATTCGGGCATTTTGACGCCTGGGCTGGTCAAGAGCATTTTGCTGGATTTGCTGCATGCCCTGGATTACGTGCACAGCCAGGGGTTTTTGCACCTCGACCTCAAACCCGAGAACATTCTGCTTTCCGATGGGCGTCCTGTCCTGATTGATTTTGGGTCTGCGGTGCTGCACGGTGCCCAGAGTTCCAGAATTGTCACCCAAGGGTATTCTGCTCCAGAGCAATACAGCAAGGGCATGACCCTGGGCAGCCACACGGATTTTTATGCCCTGGGCGGGGTGGTGTTTTACCTGCTGACAGGCAGAATTCCGCCTTCTGCGCTGGTCAGGATGTCTGGGGAGGACCAGGACAGTGAGGATCTGGTCAGACAGCTGCCCCAGGACACCCCGGAAGAACTCAGGCAGGTGGTGGGCAGATGCATGGCTCTGTCCATTCCCAAACGCCCTGCCACGGCTTCTGAGTTGCTGCAGATTTTTGGGGTGCAGAGTAAATTGCAGCCTGCAAGCAGACCGTCCACGGAAAACCAGAGCAGGGAAGATGAGGCTTTCAAATTTGCCCTCAAGGCAGAAGAGCAGCAGGATTTTAAAGAAGCTGCGAAGCGTTATGAAGCTGCGGCCCGCAAGGGGCATCTGGAATCTGCTTACCGTCTGGGCAGGCTGTACCATCTGGGGAAAGGGGTGCCACAGGACTTCTACGAGGAGTTTCACTGGATGGGGGAGGCTGCTTCCAGAGGCCATGCCCTGGCGCAGTGTCAGATGGGATGGCTGTGTTTCTATGGCTGTGGGACCTTCAGAAGCATCAAGCAGTCCCTGGCCTGGTTCACCCGTGCGGCAGAGCAGGGCAACCTGGAAGCCCTCACCTGGCTGGGAAAACTGCACATTCTGGGCAGAGGGGTGCCAAAAGACGAGGACCAGGGCTTCAAATGGATCAAGCAGGCGGCTTTAAAAGAGCATCCAGAAGCAGAGTTTCAGATGGGCATGGCTTACCTGAATGGAATCTCGGTGAACCGGCATCCTTCCAGAGCGCTGTACTGGTTTGAGCGCGCCATGGAGCACGGTCATCTGGAGGCGTTGTACCAGCTGGGGAAAATGTACCGCACCGGGGAAGCCGGGGTGACCGATCTGATCCGCTCCAGAGAGTTTTTCCTGCGGGCTTTTGTGGGTGGGTTTCTGGAGGCCGAAAAAGAATTGTGATCGGGGATTCAGCTTTTCTGAGTGAAAAGGTCAGTTTGGGTCATTTTGAAAGGTTTTGCTGTCCTTGCAGCATAAAATTCAATTTGGAAAAGATTCCATGCAGGACTTCAAAAACGGTTTTTGCTGTTTTGAATGTGGAAAGTTGTGCCAACAATGTCATGGATTTGTGGATTGAAAACGATATCATGTGAACAAGCACACTGTTGGAACGTTCCATAGAACGTCTTAAAGTTGTCACAGTGGCAGAAGAGGCTGGTGCTTGATGAGCAAACACACCATTCAGGATGTCGCACGGAAGGCCCGGGTAGGCGTAGGGACCGTAAGCCGTGTGCTGAACAACCACCCATCCGTTCGCAAAAGCACCCGGGACAAGGTTCTGGCGGCCATTGAAGACCTGAATTATGCACCCAACCCCCACGCCAGACGCATTGCTGGCGGGCGTTCTTACACGGTCAGTGTGATGCTGCCAATGGTCAGCGTGGAATTTTATGTGCGTCTGGTCAATGCCATTGAGGAATGCCTGGATGAAAACCGTTTTGACATGGCCATTTTTCCGCTGCTGGGCCGCGCCCGCATCGAGCGCTACCTGAACAGCAACCGCATCGCCTATCAGGCCGATGGGATTATCATGTGCACCTACGATCTGGGGCGGCTGTTCCCGGATGGAGCCCTCCCCACAGAACACCCGGTGGTGCTGGTAGACAACGAATCTGAGCACTATGATTCGGTGTTCCTGGACAACTATTACGGGGGGTACCTGGTCGGTGAGTACGCAGGCCGTCTGGGTCTTCCTGCTTACACCATGTCTCTGGAAGACGATCCCGAAGGCGTTTTTGTGTCCCAGGTCTTCGTGGACCGCAAACGGGGCTTCGACGATGGGGTCACCTCCAGCAATGTGCAACTGGTGCGGGATTACCCCAGCGGACTCCACCACCAGGGTGGGGTGCAGGCAGCCCAGAAACTGCTGGACGAGGCCGTTTTTCCCTGCACGGTTTTTGCCGCTGCAGACGTGCTGGCAGGCTCCCTGATTGAGGAGGCCGGGCGCAGGGGTCTGGTGGTGGGCCGGGACATCAAGGTGATTGGTTTCGATGACCAGCCCTGGTCCCAGGACATGAAACTGACCACCGTGCACCAGCCCATCGAGGTGATGGGTCGCCGTGCGGCAGAGATGCTGCTGGAAAGGCTCTCGGGTTATGATGGTCCTCCCAGAAAGGCCCGCTTTACACCTCACCTCGTGGAACGCGATTCCACCCTGGGTGAAGTGTTACCCGCCAAGTACGTGGCGATTGCCGAGAGATAGTGGGATTCCGCTAAACAAGACTGTATTGAAAGTGTTCTCAAGGTCACATGGCATAGTGTAAACTTGACACTGAAGCGGGGACACACGTCTCTGGCTGTACTTCCCCAAGGGGCCATATGCCGTGCGTCCCCTTGTGAACGGTTTCACAGGAGCGAGAATGAAGACATTGATCCTAGGTGCAGGTTATGCGGGACTTGCAACTGCCACCAAACTGAAGCCCACCGAGGGCTTAGACGTAAAGCTCATCGAGCAGAACCCCTTCCACACCTTTGAGACCCGTCTGCATGAAGCAGCCGCTCACAACACCCAGGTGACCCTGCCCATCGCGCCCCTGTTGCGCGGCACGGGTGTAGACCTGGAGCTTGCCAAAGTCCTCTCTGTGGACCTCGACAAGAAAGAAGTCACCACCGACAAAGGCCAGACCCTCTCTTACGACGCTCTGGTGATCGGTCTGGGCAGCGTGACCAACTTCTACCGCATTCCCGGCCTTGCTGAGTACGCCAGCGAACTGAAGCGCCTGGAAGACGCCGAAGAAATCTACGCCTGGATCAACAAAGCGCACCTTCCCACCTACACCGGAAGCCGCAACATCGTGATCGGCGGAGCGGGCCTCACCGGGGTGGAACTTGCCACCGAAGTGGCCCAGCGCACCGATTACCTCTCCAAGCAGCTCGGCACCGACAAGCTCACCATTTACCTGGTGGAAGCCGGTCCCAAGATCCTGCCTGTTCTGGAAGACGACCTGCGCAACAAAGCCATGAAAACCCTGCTGGACTACGACATCAAGGTCATGACCGGCCACCGCGTCATGAAAGCCACCGAAGACACCGTGACCATCCAGGCCGAAGGCCAGGACCCCCAGGTGATTCCTTCCGGCAAAACCATCTGGACCGGCGGCATTCAAGCCCAGGACATCGTGAAGGGCGAAAAACTCCAGCGTGGTCCCGCCAACCGCATTGTTGTAGATGCCAGCCTGCGCATCGCTGAATACCCCGAAGTCTTCGTGGTCGGCGACATGGCCCTCGGCAAAAACCAGGAAGGCAAACCCGTCCCCACCACTGCCCAGCACGCTGGACAGCAGGGCCGCACCACGGGCCGCAACCTGATGCGTCTGGCCAAAGGCCGCGAACTGGTGGACTACGAACCCAGCACCCTCGGTGAATTCGTGTCCCTGGGTGGTCTGATGGCTGTGGGCTGGATGAAACTCCCCTGGAACCAGAAGCTCAAGCTCTCTGGTGGCTTGGCCCACATGATGAAAAAAGCCAGTGAATGGCGCTGGCGGGAGAGCATTTCTTAAACCTGCTCTCAGACCATATCTGAATCAAAACCGCTGCCTTGCGCAGCGGTTTTTGCTTGTAGGCACACTGTTTCTGCCCACACAAAGCTGCAGTTCAGGTGCAGGGTTTTCTACTTTTTCTTTTTCACTGCAGACTTAAACTGCAAACATGAAATGGTTCTGGGTGGGACTCATGCTGACTGGTGCTGCGTTTGCTGCTCCAGAAAAGGTTTTTTTGACCGGAGTGCGGCATGAATACCAGCGCCTGAACAACTGCGGCCCTGTGACCCTGGGGATGGCCCTCAGTTATTACGGCAGTGCCCTCACCCAGTACCAGATTGCTCCCATCCTCAAGCCCAACAAAGCAGACAAAAATGTCTCTCCAGACGAAATGCGGAATTTCGTACGCAAGCAGGGTTTCAAAATCCATGAGGGCATTGCTGGAAACTCTGGCACCCTGAAAAGCCTGCTGGCTGCAGGTTACCCGGTGATGGTTCAGACCTGGATGGAACTCCCCGAAGAAGGAGGCATGGGACATTACCGTCTGCTGCTTGGTTTTGATGATGAAGCAGGGGTGTTCAGGGCCTATGACTCGTATATGGGAACCAGAGTGAGCCACAGCTATGCCCGATTTGATCAGGATTGGCAGGTGTTCAACCGCACCTATCTGGTGGTCTATCCTGAAAGCAAAGCCAGCGATGTAAAAGCCATTCTGGGACCACGCATGAATGGTGGATGGGTGCTGAAAAAAGCCCTGCAGTTGGCCCAGCAGGAAACCTCAACAGATCCCAGAAATGCTTTTGCATGGTTCAACCTGGGCAGCACCCTGGTCAAACTGCACAGCCCAAAAGCCGCCATCAAAGCCTTTGATCGGTCCAGAAACCTGGGTTTGCCCTGGCGGATGTTCTGGTACCAGTTCGAACCGCTGGAGGCGTATTTTGAGACCGGTCGTTATTCAGATGTGGTTTCCCTCAGCACAGATGTGCTGAAACACGCCCCTGACCACGAGGAAGCCCTGTACTGGAGAGGCAGGGCCAGATACCAGCTGAAGCAGCCCAATCAGGCCAGAACCGATGTGCAAAAAGCCCTGCAATACCGTCCGGCTTTTAAAGAAGCCCGGGACATCCTGAAAATCTGGGCGTCCAGGGGGTAGCAGCAAACCTGTGCTAGACTTCAACAAATCCAAATTTCTGGAGCGCAACATGAAAGTACTCATCACAGGTTTAAAAGGCACACTGGGCCCAGTGGTGGCCAGGGTGTTCGAGCAGCAGAGAGCAGAAATTCTGAGCTGGGACCGCAGCATTGTGGACCCTGAAAACACCGAAGCCACTGCTCAATACCTGGAAGCGCTTCAAACAGAGGCCATTGTGCATCTGGCCATGGGAAGTGAACGCTGGGCGGCACAACTGGCAGGTTATGCAGCAAAACAGCACATCCCTTTTGTGTTCACCAGTTCGGTGATGGTTTTTGATGATGAACCCGACGGTCCCCATCACCCTGCAGATCCCAGAACCGAAAAAGACGGCTACGGCACCTACAAAGTGCGCTGCGAAGATGCCATCCTGGCGACCAACAAAAATGCCATCATTGCCCGGATTGGCTGGCAAATTGATCCTTCCGGCGAAGGCAACAACATGCTGGCCCACCTGGACCAGTGGCAGGAACGGGAAGGCAAAATCGAGGCCAGCACGCGCTGGAAACCCGCCTGCTCCTTCATGGAGGACACTGCAGAAAGCCTGTGGAACCTGCTGCAAACAGGAAAAGGAGGCATCTACCACCTGGATGCCAACGCCCAGGATGCCTGGACCTTTGATCAGGTGGTGCTGGCCCTCAAAAAGAAATTTGACCGTGCCTGGGAGGTGGTGCCTTTGGCAGGCTATCAACACGATCAGCGTCTGGCAGGGCATGAAGGCTGGATTCGGAGGCTGTCAGAACGGATTTAAGCCGAGGGCCGAGAGCCGAGGGCCGAGGGCAAAGCTGCTATGCTTTCGCTGCTGCTTTGGTCTTACCAGCCTGGAAAGCACCGAAACTTTACCAGCATAGATGATGGTTTTCTGGTCTTGACCCCTGAAACCCATGCCTGTACCTGGCTCTCGGCCCTCGGCTCTCGGCATGATCCAGAGGCTTTGTTTTGCACTGCAGATCAGATAGGATGGAAGCACCACAAACAGTGTTCCAAATTGGGCTAGGTGTATTGGGCGGCAACCCTCTGCGTACCTGACCCAAAAGGGTTATACTTGCCTGCAATATGAGTGACGCGTTCCAGTACAAGTTCGGCAAAGAAGGCATCACCTACGACGACGTTTTGCTCGTTCCCAGGTACTCTGAAGTACTTCCCAATCAGGTGAGTGTCAAATCCCGGCTCACCAAAAACATCACCCTCAACATCCCCCTGATCAGCGCAGCCATGGACACGGTCACCGAGACCCAGATGGCTGTGGCCCTCGCCCGTGAAGGGGGCATTGGCGTGATCCACAAGAACATGCCCATCCACGACCAGGCCGAGATGGTGCGCAAGGTCAAACGCTCTGAGGCGGGCATGATCACCGACCCCATCACCCTGCCCATCACCGCCACGGTGGGAGATGCAGAAAAACTGATGGGCGAATACCGCATCTCTGGTGTGCCCATTGTGGAAGAGGGCGGAAAACTCATCGGGATCATCACCAACCGGGACATGCGTTTTGTCACGGATTACAGCATTCCCGTGTCAGATGTGATGACCAGAGAGAACCTGGTCACTGTTCCGGTGGGCACCACCCTGGAGCAGGCAGAGCAGATCTTCAAGCAGCACCGCATTGAGAAACTGCTGGTGGTGGACGAGAACTTCAAACTGACCGGCCTGATCACCATCAAAGACATCATGAAGAAGATCAAGTACCCCAATGCAGCCAAAGACAAATATGGCCGTCTGCTGGTGGCTGCAGCCATCGGGGTCAGTGCAGATGTGGAAGAACGCGCCGCTGCACTGGTGGCCGCTGGTGCAGACGTGCTGGTGCTGGACAGCGCACACGGCCATTCCAAAGGCATCATCGATGTGCTGAAGATGATCAAGGGCCGCTTCCAGGTGGATGTCATTGCCGGAAATGTCGCCACTGCAGAAGGCACCCTGGACCTGATTGAGGCTGGAGCCGATGGCGTGAAAGTCGGGATTGGCCCCGGAAGCATCTGCACCACCCGTGTGGTGACGGGTGTGGGGGTTCCCCAGGTCAGCGCTGTGTTCGAGGCTGCACAGGCAGCAGAAGCCCACGGCGTTCCCATCATTGCAGACGGAGGCATCAAACAGACCGGGGATGTGCCCAAGGCCATCGTGGCCGGAGCCAACGTGGTGATGATGGGCAGCATGCTCGCAGGCACCGACGAAGCCCCCGGCGAACTGATCCTGCGGGAAGGCCGCCGCTTCAAAACCTACCGCGGCATGGGCAGCGAAGGGGCCATGAACAAGGGCTCCAGCGACCGTTACTTCCAGTCTGGTACCAAAAAATTCGTTCCCGAGGGCATCGAAGGCATTGTGGCCTACAAGGGCTCTGCCGGAGAGGTCATCTATCAGGTGGTCGGGGGCCTGCGTGCAGCCATGGGTTACTGTGGGGCAGCAGACATTGAGGGCCTCAGAAAAGACGCCCAGTTCGTGCGCATCACCATGGCGGGCCTGATCGAGTCCCACCCACACGACGTGACCATCACCAAGGAATCACCGAATTACAGCAGGTGAAAAGAAAGATCCGGGCATTGCCCGGATCTTTCTTTTGCCGAGGGCGCGGGGCACAGGGTCGAGGGCAAAAGATGGCTTGAGCTAAAGCTTTTTGGATTTGACATTTAGCTCAAGCTGTTGCAATTTAGACTCTCGGCTCTCGGCTCTCGGCTCTCGGCTCTCGGCTCTCGGCTCTCGGCTCTCGGCTCTCGGCAACTTTTATCAATTGCAACCCTGCTTCTTTTTCCCATGCCATTTCACAGGTTATGACAAAAGGCATGAGCCAGCTTTTCACCCCCATCACCTTCCGTGGCGTGACCCTCAAAAACCGCATTGTGGTCAGCCCCATGTGCCAGTATTCCTCTGAGAACGGTTATCCCGGCGACTGGCATCTGGTGCACCTGGGTGCTTTTGCCCAGGGAGGTGCCGCTCTGGTCATCACCGAGGCCACCGCGGTGGTTCCAGAAGGCCGCATCAGCCCGGACGATCTGGGCATCTGGGAAGATGGACAGGCAGAAGCTTTAAGCAAGATTGTGCAGTTCATCAAAGGGCAGGGAGCAGTGGCCGGGATTCAACTGGCCCATGCTGGCAGGAAGGCCAGTGTGCGCTCTCCCTGGGACTCCAACAGGGCCATTCTGACCCCAGAAGAGGGTGGCTGGGAAGTGGTGGCTCCCAGTGCTGTGCCCTTCACCGAGGGCTGGCTGGTGCCCCATGCCCTGACCCTGGAAGAGATTCAGAAGCTCAGGGAAAACTGGGTGGCTGCGGCCCTCAGGTCTGTGAAGGCTGGTTTTGAGGTGCTGGAAATCCATGCGGCCCACGGGTACCTGTTCCATGAATTTCTGTCTCCCCTCAGCAACCACCGCACCGATGAGTACGGAGGCAGTCTGGAAAACCGCAGCCGTTTGCTCCTGGAAGTGACCAGAGACATCCGTGAAGCCATTCCAGCGCACCTTTCCCTGTGGGTCAGGATCAGCGCCACCGACTGGACCGAGGGTGGCTGGACCCCTGAAGAAAGTGTGGAGCTGTCAAAAGCCTTGAAAGCTGCAGGTGTGGACCTCATCGACACATCCACAGGGGGCAATGTTGCCACTGCAAAAATTCCTGTGGAACCGGGTTATCAGGTGCGTTTTGCAGAGCAGATCAAACACGAGGCAGGCATTCCTACCGGAGCTGTGGGCCTGATCACTGAACCCCAGCAGGCTGAACAGATTGTGGTTACCGGGCAAGCGGATGTGGTTTTGCTGGCCCGTGCAGTGCTCCGAGAGCCGCACTGGGCACAACTGGCTGCCAAAGCCCTGGGCGTGAAACCCGAGGCTCCCAGACAATACGCACGGGCATGGCTCTGAAGGATTGAAGGAGAACCTGTGACAAAAACCGTGTACACCGCGACGAAAATGGTGCAGACACACACATGGGTTGCACACTTATTGAACCCGGTACAAAGGTATAATGGGCTTATGTTGAAGCACCTGCGTGAACCCATCAATGCAATCACCCACTGGCTGGGGGCTGGAAAAGCCGTCATCCTCACGGTGCTCCTGTGCATCTTTGCATACAGGGGAGGGGTTCACTGGTGGCCGTTCCTGATCTTCGGGGTCAGCATGTTCCTGCTGTACCTGGCCAGTGCCTCCTACCATTCGTTCTTTGTGAAAGACAAAGTGCTGTTGTGGCTGCGCAAACTGGACCACAGCGCCATCTTTCTGCTGATTGCAGGCAGTTACACCCCCATTGCCATGCTGGCCCTGCCTGACAAATGGCGGCTCTGGACCATGGTCATTGTGTGGGGTGTGGCGCTTGCTGGCGTGATCCTCAAACTGGTCACCATGAAACTGCCCCGCTGGATTTCAACGGTGCTTTACCTGGCCATGGGCTGGATGAGCGTGGTTCTGATGCCCCAGTTGATTGCCCACTTCTCCTGGACCCCCATGGTCTGGATGTGCATTGGCGGTCTGTTTTACTCCATTGGTGCGGTGATTTATGCCACCAAAAAACTCAACCCCATTCCTGGTGTTTTCGGGTTCCATGAAATCTGGCACCTGTTTGTGCTGGGGGGAACGGCCAGCCATGCCGTGACAATGTTTTATTTGACCTCACGGGTGGCTTAGGTCCTCCTGCTTCCTGCAAGCTCGAAGTGGTCCTCCATTTGCGTTGGGGGACTTTCTCTTGTCTGAGAGCACGGAGGGTCAGATCCCTCCGCTTCTTGCTGTCGCTCGAAGGTCCTCCCTTCTTGACTCTGATAACGTGCCTTCTTGACCCCACTACGCGCTCACGTGACGGCACGTTTCGCGCTGGGTCGCTTAATGAAGGGAGGTTGGTGGAAACACCATGCAAAACCATCCCAAACGCACATCAATCCCCCTTTGTTAAGGGGGACAGCCTGAGCACAGCGAAGGGCAGGGGGATTTAACCCTCTGCCCTCTGAAACAACCAGATCCACAGAAAACCCTACTGGTGCGTCAGTGCAGCATAAGCCTGCAGCTTGAGCAAGGCTTCTCCCGAGTCCAGCACCTCATAGGCCCGCTGGATGCCTTTTTCGATGCTGTCTTGCTGGCCAGCAATGTACAGGGCAACGCCTGCATTCAGCGCAACAATGTCCCGCTGGGCCTGGGTGCCCTGGCCTCCCAGCACTGCCCTGGTGATTTCAGCATTGTGCTGGGCGTCTCCACCCTGAATTTCGGTTTTGGCCACGCAGCGCATGCCCACACTTTCGGGATCGATGGTGTACTCGTGGATTTCGCCGTTTTTCAGTTCTGCCACCTGGTTGGGGCCGCAGGTGGTGAATTCATCCAGACCATCCCCATAAACCACAATTCCACGTTTCAGGCCCAGTTTTTGCAGCACCTGAGCAAACACGGGCACCAGATGGGGACTGGACACCCCGACCACCTGATGGGTGGGGGTGGCAGGATTGGTGAGGGGACCCAGCAGGTTAAAGACCGTTCTGACCCCCAGTTCTGCACGCACGGGAGCAGCAAAACGCATGGCTGGGTGGTAGCTTCTGGCAAACAGAAAACCCACCCCCACAGTGTTGATGGCTTTCTCGATGGTTTCCGGGGAGGCATTTAAATTGACCCCGCAGGCTTCCAGCAGGTCCGCACTTCCCGATTTGCTGGAAGCGGCCCGGTTCCCGTGTTTGGCCACCGTCACGCCAGCAGTGGAAACCACAAAAATGGTGGTGGTGGAGATGTTGAAGGGATTTTCGCTGTCCCCTCCAGTGCCCACAATGTCCATCACCAGGGGTGATTTCACCTTCACTGGAATGGCAAATTCACGCATGGTGGAGGCAAATCCTGCAATTTCCTGAGGGGATTCCCCCCGGACACGGAGTGCAGCCAGTGCAGCAGAAAGCCGCACAGGACTCACCTGATCACTCATCACCTGCCGCATGAACACCGCGGCTTCATCGAAAGACAGCACCTGACCGGACAACAGTTTCTGAAGCATCGAAGACCTCAATTGATTTTAGGGGCCAGGGGCCAGGGATCGGGGGCCAAGGGCTAGACGGAACAGGAGGCAGTTGGCTGTTGAGATGGTGCACATTTCAGTTGACACCAACCTCCCCTTTCAGGGGAGGACAGCGAAGCGCAGCAAGGTGGGGTTAAAACGGATCATCCAGAAAATTCTTCAGCATCCTGTGCCCGTGTTCACTGGCGATGGATTCCGGGTGGAACTGCACGCCGTGCATGGGGTACTGCTTGTGGCGCAGGGCCATCAGGGTTTTGCTGCCATCCACCTCGGTGGTCCAGGCGGTGGCTTCCAGGGTTTCGGGCAGGTCTTCCACCACCAGGGAATGGTAGCGGGTCACCTGAATGTCTTCTGGAATCCCAGCAAACACGCCTTTTTCGTTGTGCTGGATGCGGGACATCTTGCCGTGCATGATGTGTTTGGCCCGCACCACATTTCCCCCGAAAGCCTGCCCCATGCTCTGGTGTCCCAGGCACACGCCCAGAATGGGGATCTGGGCTGCGTATTTCTCGATCACTGGGATGCTCAGACCGGCTTCGCTGGGGGTGCAGGGACCAGGGGAGATGATGATGCGGTCAGGCTGCAGCCTGTCGATGTCTGCAAGCTCGAACTGGTCGTTTCTCCACACCTCGGCTTCGATGCCAAATTCTCCGAGGTACTGCACGATGTTGTAGGTGAAACTGTCGTAATTGTCGATGACCAGCACTTTCAGGTTGACATCCATGCTTACACCTCTACCTTGTAGTTGAGCGCCAGATCTGCGCCGTTCTTGCCCCGGATGCCCCAGTTGACCTTCGGGGTTTCGATGAGGATCACTTCCACATCCTGACGGGTTACGCCGATGTGTTCCAGTTCAATGAAAAGCTGCTCGATCAGGGCGCGTTTGGTGGCTTCTGTGCGGCCTTCAAACATGTGGATTTCGATGTCCAGGTACTTTTCGCTGCGGTCTGCAGGATGGATGAAAAACCCCTCGTCCAGAGGCAGAAACCGGTGGAATTTCTTGTCCAGAGGGTACTGCAGGGCCACCACCACAGCTTTGTGAATGGCTTCCGACAGCACCTCCTTGTGCGGGACCAGGAACGCTTTGTGCCCGTAAATCTTGATGTTTGCCATGATTTACAGCCCCTTTTCTGCCATTTCCACGGCCCGTTTTAAAGCAGCGGATTTGCTCATGGTTTCGTTGAATTCAAACTCGGGGTCGGAATCTGCCACCACACCGCCCCCGGCCTGGATGTAGACCTTGTTGTTGGCAATCACGGCGGTTCTGAGGGTCAGGGCCATGTCCATGCTGCCGTTCAGGGCGATGTACCCGAAAGAGCCCCCGTAAGGGCCACGGCGCACGGATTCCACCTCCTCAATGATCTCCATGGCGCGGATTTTGGGTGCACCAGACAGCGTGCCCATCGGGAGGGTGGAGGCCAGGGCATGCAGGGGGGTTTTGCCCGCAGCCAGTTCTGCTTCCACGGTAGAGACAATGTGCATCACGTGGCTGTATCGCTCCACCCGGAAGGCGTCTTTGACTTTCACAGAGCCGTATTTTGCCACCCGTCCCAGGTCGTTGCGGCCCAGGTCCACCAGCATCAGGTGCTCTGCACGCTCTTTCTCATCTGCCAGCAGTTCTTTTTCCAGCGCAAGGTCTTCTTCGGGGGTGAGGCCACGTTTGCGGGTTCCGGCAATGGGCATGGTGGCGATGGTCACCCCATCGCTCTTGCAGAGGCTTTCCGGGCTGGAAGCCACCAGGGTCACATTGGGAAACTGAATGAACCCGAGGTAAGGGCTGGGGTTCACGGAACGCAGGGCACGGTAAATGGCAAAGGGATGGGTGGTCAGCTTTGCAGAGAAGCGCTGGGAAGGCACCACCTGGAAAGCATCCCCGGCGTGAATGTACTCCACGCACTTGCGGACAGCCTCCATGTAACCTTCTTTGGTGAAGTTGCTTTCCCACTCGGCGTTTTCTGCTGCGGGCTCACTGCCGGGAACCAAAGAAAGGGGCGCGCGGAGTTTCTTCACCAGATCATCCAGCACACCCTGAGCATCCTCTTCATTTTCCCGCACCGTCACCACAAACAAGCGGTGCTTCACGTGGTCAAACACCACCACAGCATCGGGAATCATGAATTCCACGTCAGGCAGGTTCAGTTCGTCCGGGTTGGTTTCCGGAAGTTTTTCGTACAGGCGGATCACATCGTAAGAGGCATAACCCACCGCGCCTCCCACAAAAGCAGGCAGACCATTGGGAATTTGCACCTCAGGGTGGATGGTTTTTTCGTACAGCAGGGCCAGGGGGTCCTGCACAAAGAGGGTTTCGTTGCCAAAAGCCCCCTCCAGGGTCACGTTGTGGCCTCTGGCAATGAATTTCCCTTGCGCTCCTACCCCTAAAAAGGAGTAACGGGCACTGCGTTCTCCACCTTCGACACTTTCTAAAAGGAAGCTGTGGGTGCTGCCGGAGGCAACTTTCAGATAAGCACTGACGGGTGTTTCAAGATCGGCGTGGATTTCCCGGTAATACACTTGCATCTGCTTCCTCCGTGGCCCTGAAGTGTGGCCGGTCTGTGTCATCAAACGAAACCCCCGAGGTCTGATTCCTCGGGGGCAAGAGCAAAAGCCTGACGTCCTCCCGAGTTCAGGGAGTCCACCACCAGTTGGCTTTTGCGGTATGGCTTAACATCTTAGGATCAAGGGTACTTTACGCCTCTGGTTTTTGGCAAGGGTTGTATAGGGGTAAGCATGGATGCGGAGGGCCAGATCAGGATCAGGGAGGTTTGCAGTGTTGTTGCTGACCTCTGAACAGTAGAATGGCCCTATGCCAAAGAATTGGGTGTCTGCGAAAGAAATCTTCGCCAGGGTGTTTGAGCCGAATTTGCGCATCATCGATGTGCGTTCCAACCTGCTGGACCACAGCTACGGAGCCACCAAATTTGCAGAGGGACACCTGCCCAATGCGGTCAGGCTGGACCTCGAAAAAGACCTCTCTGGCCCCAAAGGAGAGCATGGAGGCCGCCATCCTTACCCCAGTGCGGACCAGATCAAAGCGGTGTTTGAGCGGGTCGGGGTCAGCGACCACACCCGTGTGGTGGTTTACGACGATGCAGGAGGCATGTACGCCGCCCGGGTCTGGTGGCTTTTGAAATCCATCGGTCATGAGGATGTGTGCTTGCTGGATGGGGGCATTCAGGCCTGGCTTGCAGAGGGATTCTCTCTGGAAACCGCAGCCAGGAGCTTCCCGGAAGGCCAGATCACCGTGCAGGAAAAACCAGAACTGCTGGCCAGTATGGAGGAGGTTCGCACGGTCAAAGGCAGGAAAGATGTGCTCCTGATTGATGCGCGTGCTCCAGAACGTTACCGGGGAGAGGTGGAACCGATGGACCGCATTCCGGGCCACATCCCCGGAGCCATCAACCGTCCTTTTGGGCAGAACCTGGAAAATGGCAAATTCAAAAGCCTGGACGCTTTGCAGGCCCAGTACCAGGACCTGACTGGAGCACAGGAAAAAATCCTGTACTGCGGCTCTGGCGTGTCTGCAGCCCACAATGCTGTGGTTTTTGATGAACTGGGCATCCCACACAGGCTTTACGCGGGTTCTTATTCCGACTGGGTGAGTTACCCCGAGCATGAAGTGGAAACGGGCGAGAAGGCGACAGAAAGTGTTCTGACCGGAGAATGAGAGGCAGAAGGCGCAGGATGCTGAAGCCTGAGCATTTGGCCTTCTGCTGGTCATGTGGATTACCCTCTGCACAGCTCAAAAATGATTGAATCGCAACAGGAGGCATCATGCATGTCATTGTCATTGGCGCAGGATTGGCAGGCCTGACGGCTGCACGCACCCTGAAACGGGCCGGGAAACAGGTCACGGTGCTGGAAAAAGCAGCCCATGTGGGTGGAAGGGTCTGCACCTCACAGGTGGAGGGTTTCACCATTGACCATGGGTTTCAGGTGCTTTTTACGGGTTATCCAGCGGTCAAACGCAATTTGAATCTGGAAGCACTGGATTTGCGGGTGCTGGAACCCGGAGCGGTGATCCGTTCCCAGACCCAGACCAGCACGGTGGGAGATCCCTTCAGGTTGCCCGGAGATGCTCTGCAAAGCCTGCAAAGCCCGCACCTGACCCTCAAAGACAAGGTGCTGGTGGCAAAACTCAGTGTGGACATCGGGCAGGGAGAGGCGCACAGGTTTTTCCGGGAAGCAGAAACCTCCACCCTGACTTTTTTGCAGGAGTACGGGTTCAGCGACAGTGCCATTGATGCGTTTTTCAAACCCTTCTTTGGAGGCATTTTTCTGAACCGGGAGCTTTCCACCTCCAGCAGACTGTTCAAGTACTATTACCGCATGATGCTGTATGGTGAGGTGGCTTTGCCCAGAGAAGGCATGGGGGCCATTCCCAGGCAACTCTCCAGGGGCCTGGACATCCGCCTGAACACCAGTGTGACGGCCCTGGAATCCAGCGGCCACAACGTGCGGGTGTACACCGCAGACGGACCTCTGGAGGCAAACCAGGTGGTGATCGCAACCGATCCGCCAGAACTGCGCCGTTTGCTGGGTGTTCAGACGCCTCAGGGGCATGTGGGGAGTTCTTACGTGTATTTTGCCAGTGACACCCTGCTGGACCAGAGCCGCAAGTTGATTCTGGCCTCCGATGAGGGCCTGATCAACAATGCCATGTGGCTCAGCAATGTGGGACCTTATGCACCCTCAGGGAAACATCTGCTGGCGGTTTCGGTGTTGCGGGCGGCATTTGACAACGACAACCTCTTGATGGTGGGGGTGTTGCAGGAACTGGAGCACTGGTATGGCAACCAGACAGGGGACTTGCAGCCCTTGAAAATCCTGCACATTCCGTATGGGCAATTCAGTCAGGAGGTGGGCTTCATGGACCAGCTTTCTCCTCTGAAAGCCCCGATGGAGCGGATCTGGATTGCCTCAGAAGCCACCCGGATGAGTGGCATCCAGGGGGCCATGGAAAGCGGGGAACAGGCTGCTGCGGCCATTCTGGGCGATGTGCAGACCCTTTCCAGACCAATGGGGGCATAAGACCAGTTTAAAAATTGGTATGGCTAAAGGCATCCGGGATTTCCGGGTGTCTTTTTTATTGAAAATTTGAATTGCACTTTCTGGATCAGGGGTATGGAGGCTGATCGCCGGTTTATTTACCGGTAAATCAGGTATAGACAGCTGGGAATTGGTCTTGAAGTGGTTCGGGTATATTTTGATCAAGCTTTCCAAAAAACCTGATGGATTCCGATCTGCTTTTCTGGCAGGTCAGGAGGTACTGACTGTGAAGAGATCCCTGATGCTGACCGGTCTGCTGATGCTGGGAATGACCACCCTGGTGTCCTGTTCCAGAGATGCCCTGCTTGATCAGGCCCAGATTCAAACCCAGGCCACAGGCCTGACCGCCACGTTCAGCACCAGCAGTGTGTGGAGTGGTGGATTCAACGGGGTGATCACCCTCACCAACAACACCGCTGCAGCCATCACCAGCTGGACCTTGAAGTTTAAATTCAATGGAGATGGTGGCCTGTCTGGAACCCCCTGGGGTGCAGGCGGCAACGCCGTTAAAAATGCCGATGGTTCTTATACCATCACGCCCAACACCTGGGGCGGCAACAACATCCCCGCAGGCAGCAGTGTCACCGTTTCCTACTCTGGTACGGGCACGTTCTCCGGGGTCAACACCTGCACCATCAACAACGCCTCCTGTGATGGCACCACCCCCACCGACACCACGGCTCCGACGGTAAGTACGAGCGTGTCGCCGTCCACGCTGACTGCGGCTGGAACGGCCACAGTGACAGCCACGGCAAGTGACAACGTGGGTGTGAGCAAGGTGGAGTTTTACCGCAACGGCGCATTGGTTTCCACCGATACGACTTCCCCCTACCAGTACAGCCAGAGCTTTGCTGCAGGTCAGAATGGCACCTATGCTTTTACTGCAAAAGCGTTTGATGCCGCTGGCAACAATAAAACGTCTACAGCAACCAACCTGACGGTGAACATCCCCAGCACGGGAGACACCACAGCACCGACCTCCAGTCTGAGTTTGAGTCCGAGCACCCTGACTGCGGCTGGAAACATCAACCTGACGGCGAGTGCTACCGACAACGTAGGGGTCACAAAAGTAGAATTCTATCGGGGGACCACCTTGATTGCCACCGATACCACTGCGCCATACACCTATGCCCATGCGTACAGCAGTTCCAGCCAGAACGGGACGTACAGTTACACTGCGAAGGCGTTTGATGCTGCTGGGAACACCAAAACCAGTGCTGCTGTCTCTGCCACCGTCAACATTCCTGCCACCAGTTTCCCCAGACCCACCGGAAGCACCATCGTGGCCTACTACGGCAACTGGACCAGAGGCACCGGTTACACCGTCAATTCCCTGCCTGCAGACAAAGTGGATGTGGTCAATTACAGCTTCGCCAAGATTGTGGGCGGCAAGTGTGCTTCCACCGATGTCAACGCAGATTACGGCGGCAGTGGACCCACGGTGGGCGGCGGCTTCAATGACATCAAACTGCTCAAGGCCAGAAATCCCAACATCAAAGCGGTCATCTCCATCGGGGGCTGGATGTGGTACGGGACGAACCTCAACCCCAACCAGGAATTTGCGAAGGTGTCCTCCACAGATGCGTCCAGACAGACTTTTGTGAAATCCTGCATCGACCAGTTTGTGAAGGGCATCCAGCCCGGATACAACAACCACGAAGGCATCTTTGACGGCATCGACATCGACTGGGAGTTCCCCGGAGAGTGTGGAGGAGATGCGCCTGCCTACTGCCCGGCTGCCGGACAGGGACCCACAGAACGGGCCAACTGGCTGAAACTGCTGCAGGAATTCCGCAGGCAACTGGACGCCTACAAACCCGGTTTGCTGCTCACCGTGGCGGTCAACCCGGCCCAGCGCATCGTACAGAGCTACAAAGATGAAGGGCTGATTCCCGGCCTCGATCAGGCGCTCAACTGGATCAACGTGATGACCTATGACTTCAGTGGCCCCTGGAGCACCACCACGGGTCACAACACTCCGCTGGATGCCAACCCCAGAGATCCCAATGCTGTCCAGAACTTCACGGTCAAGGGTGGACTGACCGCCTGGAACAACGCAGGCATTCCCAAAAACCACCTGATCCCTGGATTTGCTTTCTACGGGCATGGCTGGGCCAACGTCTCTGCAGGCCCCAACAATGACGGCCTCTTCAATGCAGCCAGTGGAGGTGCTTCTGGTGGGGAAGAGGTGGGCAGTGCCAGCTACAAAGCCCTGGTGAACCTGGTGATCAACAACCCTGCTTTCACCAAGTACTACGACACCTATGCCCAGGCTGCTTATGCCTACGATCCCGTGAACCGTGTGTTCTGGTCTTACGACAACGCCCAGTCCATTGGGGCCAAGGCCACCTACACCAAACAGAACGGTTTCGGCGGGGCCATGTTCTGGATGTCCGGTCAGGACGACAGCCAGAACACCCTGCTGACCGCCCTTGCCAGCAAGATCCACTGAAGTTTGACCTGTCCAGTTTCCCCTCCTTGGCAGAAGGGGAAACTGCTTTTGAGGCAGGGCATTTGGCAACCAAGTTCATGGATTCTCTCAGGCTGGGCGTTTACCCTGAGGCATGAACAAATTTTACCTGTTGTTTTTTGTGGTTTTTGCCCTGGTGGGCTGCAAGAGGGAAGACCCGTCCCAGAGCACCATCAACCCGGTTCCTGCCAGCACCGACATCAAGACCCTCTCCGGGCCAGCCAAAGTGTCCGGGGTTTTCCTGAAATCCCTGCAGGATGGGCAACTGGCCACTGCGGTGGACCAGACCAGCCAGTGGAACACCTCGCAGAATGCCATTTACAGTGCCTTGCTGGACAACAACGTGCTGGCCGAAGCCCTTTACGGAAAAATGCAATTCAAAGTGAAAAGCACGCAGGTGCAGGGAAGCACTGCTGTCGTGAACCTTGACCTCTCCAATGTGCATCTTGCCAAAGGTCTGGCCCAGAAATGGACCACTGCTGTCACCAAAAACCTTGGGGATGTGATTGCAGGTAGAACCTCTGCAGAACAGGTTTTGCAGGACATCGTGACGGATGCCAGCAAAGACACCAAACTGGAACGTTTCTCCTACACAGGCAAGCTCAACCTCAAAAAAGAAAAAGGCACCTGGAAAATTCAGCCGAACAGTGAGCTTTTGAACACCCTTACGGCAGACCTCCTGAAACCCATCCAGGCTTTCCTGGGCCGATTTGTGCCCAAAAACCCTTGAGGGTGCTGGACTGCAGGTGTTAGATTTGGGTGTCATGCTACAGGAACTCGCTGAGAAACAGGCCCGCTTGCTGGCGGCCTACTGCATCCATGCCCAGGAAAATGAAACCATCCTCATTCAGGGCAGCACCCACGCCCTGCCCGTTCTGGAAGCCCTGCACCGTGAAATCCTGCAGCGGGGTGCCAGACCCCTGCTGAAACTGGAATTCCCTTACCAGTTGGCTGAATTTGTCAACCTGGCCAGCGATGCAGTGCTGGACGCCCTTGCTCCTGGGGCTGTGCAGGAAATGGAAGGCATTGCCGGATCCATCCGCATTGATGCACCCATGCCCCCCAGAAAAGGCGCAGATCCAGCCCGAATGCAGCGCTGGGGCAAAACCCTGAATCCTCTGGGAGAAATCCGCAGGCAGAAGAAGTGGTGCATTTCCCTGTTCCCCACGGAATACGCGGCCCAGTCTGCAGGCATGTCCTTTGAAGATTACCAGCAGTTTGTCTTGCAGGCCATGTTTCTGGACCATGCAGACCCCGTGCAAAAGTGGGGAGAGGTGCGGGAAAGACAGACCACGCTGATTGAACGCCTTTCCAAAGCCAGTGAAATCCGTATCCTGTCTGAAAACACCGACCTGACCCTGAACGTCAAAGACCGCATCTGGGCCAACAGCGATGGCAAACGCAACATGCCCTCTGGCGAGGTGTTCACCGGACCCATCGAAACCAGTGCCAGTGGCCACATTTTTTATGATCTTCCCACCCTATATCAGGGACGGGAGGTGCAGGGCATTCATTTGACCTTTGAAGAGGGCAAAGTTGTGCAAGCCCACGCAGATGTGGGCAACGATGTGCTGCAGGCTGCTCTGAGCACCGATCCCGGAGCCCGTTTTCTGGGAGAAATCGGCATTGGCACCAATTACGGCATCCAGACACCCAGCAAAAACATCCTCTTCGACGAAAAAATTGGGGGCACCGTCCACCTGGCCGTGGGCAGCAGTTACCCTGAAACCGGAGGCCTCAACAAGAGCACCATCCACTGGGACATGATCTGCGACCTGCGCTCTGGAGGAGAGATTTTGCTGGATGGGGAGGTTTTTCAGCGGGACGGGGTGTTTGTTTAAGAGCGAATCTCAGCAATCTCAAACAAGGAATTCAAAGAATGAGGACCACGGCTGGATGCCGTGGTCCTTTCATTGTCAATCGCTTGAGCTTAGAGGTCGGTTTTCAGGGTGCTGGCGACTTTGAAACGCACTTTTTTCCCAGCGGGAATGGTGATGCGCTCGTTGGTGCCGGGGCGCACGCCCTGACGCTCTGCAGTCTGGGTCACGCTGAAGGTGCCGAGACCGGGGAGGCCGACGCTCTTGCCGGTTCTGAGGGCTTCAACAACACTGTCCAGCAGGGCGCTGATTGCTTCCCCTGCTTGTTTCTTGTTGAGGTTGGTCTTGGAAGCCACCAAATCAACGAGCTGGGTCTTAGCAATTTTTTCTGCCATGTCGACTCCTAAGAAACTGAATTTTTGAGCTTTGTGGGTTGGCTCCATTGGAATATAGCACATTTTTACCGTTGGGTACATCAATTTCGGGATTAAATGAAGGTGTAAAATCGACGTTTTTGCTCACAAGGCGTCAAAAGCCAGCTGGCTCCAACCTTCGAGTGCATCGTATAAATCGCGAATTTGATGTCTGGTACGCATTTCTCCTTGCAGTTTCTCGGTTTCCCGCACCAGGGGCGCGTTTTCGCAATGTGCCAGGTACAACAACCCCACATGCACCCGCGACACCGGAGAGTCATTCAGCAGAATCAGCCCCAGCAGGTCCAGCGAGGTGACATTGGCCTCAATTTCCTCTTCAAGTTCACGGGCCAGACCCGCCTGAATGGGGTCCGTGGCTCCATCAATGGGGTTGATGTGCCCACCCACCCCCAGCGAGTACTTGAGGTGCAGCCTCTGGTCCCCTCCGGCTCTGGTGCGGTGCATCAGCAGGTATTTCCCCTGGTGTTTGGCCAGAACGTAAGGGATCACCTGACGGTGGGTTTCGTCTTCTTCGGCTTCGGGCCTGGGCAGGAAGGTTCCACGGGTGGAAAGGATCTCGTACAGTTCGGGGGTCACAGGTTGCAATTGAGGGCTGGGCTGGGGCAGCAGTGCAGTGGGGACAGCGTAAACGTATTCCATCATCGGGTATTTTAGCCGAGAGCCGAGCGACCCAGTGCCGAGGGCAAATCTGTACAGCACTTGCTCTTGCATTGATAAGCCTTGGTTCATCAGGGTTCCAGAGGCCATCCAGAACGAAATTTTTTATGGTATTGATCTTTCAAATTCCTGGATTTACCTTGCCCTCGGCCCTCGGCCTCATGGCAACTTGATCACCCGCGCCGTCCCTGCCAGCGCATCAAACGTCCAGAGTTTGCCAATCAGGGGGGTGCCCAGCCCCGTGATGACTTTTAAGGCTTCCAGGGCCATCATGCTGCCTGCTACGCCCAGCATCGGACCGATCACCCCGATGGTGTCGCAGTTGTCCTGGGAGGGCGGAGGGTCTGGAAAAATCCTTCTGAGGGAACGTTCTGGGGTGAACACGCTGAGCATGGCTTCATAGCTCTGGGCAGCGGCCCACACCCAGGTTTTTCCCAGCTTTACGCAGGTGTCATTGACCAGATAACGGGTGGCGAAATTGTCAGCGCAGTCCAGCACCAGATCAAACCGGGAGAACAGGTCCTCGGCGTTTTCTGGGGTCAGTCTGGGCAGGATTTCGGTTTTGATCCTGGGGTTGAGTTGCTGAATCTGGCTGGCTGCGACCCTGGCTTTGGGGGCATCCACATCTGCAGACCTGTACAGCACCTGACGCTGCAAGTTGCTGATGCTGACGGTGTCAAAATCGCAAATGCCGATGTGCCCCACCCCTGCAGCTGCAAGGTAGGTCATGGCTGGGGTGCCCAGTCCTCCTGCTCCGATGAACAGCACAGAGGTGTCCGTCAGTTTTTGCTGGTGCTCAGGGGTGAAGCCGTCCAGCAGGAGCTGTCGGCTGTAACGCTGGATCTCGGGTCGGGTGAGCATAGGGTTTCATTCTTGCATGTCCTGGCTGTATTTTCTGAGCACCAGGAACGCTCCAAGACCCTCAAAAACCATGAACCCCAGAACCACCCACTTCTGCAGCTCTGGTTGGTCCTGAAAAGCCCACCACAGCACGCTGCTGCCCAGCAGGAAACTGAAAACGAAAGCCACCTGCAAGATCCTCAGGGTCAATGCTTTGTTTTGCATGCTCTGATTATGGCGCATCGTGAGAGGTTTCAGGCTTCCTGGCTGCTTCTCAGGGCCTCTGCAGGATGGATGTTTGCTGCGCGTCTGGCTGGAAGGAAGGCTGCCAGAATGCCCACCACAGGGCTGGCCAGCAGGGCAATCAGGAACAAATCCAGCGGGTACACCGGTTCCACGCGGTATCCGGTCAGGCTGTTGGAGGAGGCCGTGATCACCTGACTGAGGGCAATGCCTCCCAGCACGCCCAGCAGGGTGCCCAGCACCACCACCACAATGCCCTCGGTGAAGACGCTGCGCATCAGTTCGCTTCTTCTGAGGCCCAGTGCACGCAGAACCGCCATTTCATGCATGCGTTCCGAGAGGTTCATGCCCAGCGTGTTGGCCACCCCCAGAGCGGCAATCACCACGGCGAGCACCAGCAGGCTGTTGGTGCTGCCAAAGAAGCGGCTGGTGGTATCCAGAATGGCTTTTTTGTATTCCTGGTTGTACTGGATGTCCAGGTACAGTCCTGGAAAGTCTTTTTTGAGCTGCTGTCCAAAAGTTCTGGGATCCTGGTTTTTCACGCTCAGCACGTACAGCTCTGGAGAGCCTCCTCCAAAAAGCTTCAAATCCTTTGTGGAGGCAATGAAGGTTTCGCCAGCACTGGTGTAATCAATCACGATGCCCAGCACCCGGAAATCCAGCCAGCCCTCGGTGGTTCTGAGTTTCACGGTGCTGCCTGGCTTGACGTTGTAGCGGTCTGCGATGGTCCCGGAAGCGTAGACGGCCCTGCCTTTGTAAAAGTCCTGAATGGTGCTTTCCAGAGAACCGGAAATGAATTGCAGCTTGCCTGCCCCTTTGCTGGGATCGTAGCGCTCTGGGTCGGTCAGCACGATGCTGGCATTTCTGGCCCGCTGTTCTGGAGGTTCATACCGGGCGATTCTGACCCCCACAGCACTGACTTCTGTGAGGTCAGGGTATTTTGTTTTGAGCTGGGTTTTGAAATCTGCTGGAAACGGTGTGGCAGCAGCGATGAACATGTCTCCAATGATGGTGGTTTCCACCCAGTCTTCAATGCTCTGGTTGATTCCAGAAACCATTCCTCCCACACCCACGGTCAGACCAATCCCCAGTGCAACGGCACCAATGGCGACCCCATTTCTGGCCCGGGACCTCAGAACAGAGCCCAGGCCCAGACGGGCAGGAATCCCCATCAAACGGACCAGCACAGGTTCAAAGATTTTGCGGGCTGGAAACAGCAGGGCAGGGGAGACCAGCGCAATGCCCACAAAAGTCAGGGCCATGGAAAAACTGGCGGCAGTCAGGGTCCAGTTTCGGGGGTAATGCAAAACAGACAGCACAAGACCTGTGCCCAGCACCAGCACGCCCACCAGCAATGGGAAGCCTTTGCCCGCATCCACAGTGCCTCTGGCCGCCACCATGGGAGCCACTCCAGAAGCTGCACGGGCAGGTCCAGAGGCTGCAGCAAAAGTGGTGAGGGTGCCCACCAGACTCGCCGTCAAGACCTTGTTCCAGGGAAGCTCCAGAGTGGTGAAGGGAAATTCCAGCAGGTAGGCATTGAAGGCGGTGATGGCTGCAGCAATCAGCACGCCCAGGCCCACCCCCACCAGCACGCCCAGCACACTGATGATGGCGGCTTCCAGAAAACTGATGTTCAGCACCTGCCTGCGGGTGAAGCCCAGGGTGCGCAGCAGTGCAAATTCACGGTGTCTTTCCACCACCGAAGCAGCAAAGGTGTTGTAGGCCAGAAAACCAGCCAGGGCCATCAGGGTGGCGGCCAGCACTTCCAGACCGCTCTGCACGGTTTGCACCAGTCCATTGGACACCTGCCCCCGACCTGCAGGGTAAAGCACATTGAAGGTTTCAGGCAGGTTTTTCTCCAGTTGCAGGCGCACATCTTCTGCATTGGATCTGGGGACCAGCATCAGGCCCACATAACTCACCCGCCCTTGCAGGTAAGTGCGCTCCTGCAGGTCCTGCAAACTGGTGACCCCCACCTGCCCGGCATTCAGGCTGGAGATGCCCCCATCGGTTTTCAGGGTGCCTGTGATGGTGAAAGAGAAAAGTCCGGTGGGGGCCACAAAATTCAGGGTGTCTCCCAGTTTGAGTTTCTGCTGGGCTGCAAAAGACTGACTGACGGCAATGCCATAAGACCCTTTTGAAGGCAAAGTTCCAGATGCCAGTTTGACGGGCAAATCTTCGGGCCGTTCGGTTTCCTGGCCACTGATCAGAAACCCACCCTGTACACCAGGAACAATCGGACGGGTGTACTCCGGGGCATCGCTTTTCAGAACCGCGTAATATTCCAGGGTTTGCAGGGTCTGCTGGATTTGGTTTTCCCGTTTCAGGAGGTCCAGCACCGGCTGGGCTTCAATCACGGCCCGGCCAGAAGCCCCCGGAGCCACAATCAGCTCTGCTTTGCCACTGGCGGCCGTGAACACCGATTGCAGGTTGGCATTGATGTTGTCTCCCACGGTTACAGTGCCCAGCACAGCGGCAATGCCCACGGCCACCCCCAGCACGGTGGCCAGGGTGCGCCAGAAATGGCGCAGCAGGTTCTTCAGGGTGTAAGAAAGCAGCACAAGGCCACTATATCGGGTTTGAGGGATGGTTTTTGTAGACTGTCACGGCATCCCGGGTCTCTGGCTTTAAGCTTTCTCCTTTCTGCTTCTGTACAATGCTGTTGTGCCTGTTGCCCCATTGGTCACCTGTCTCCTTGCCTACCTGCTGGGATCCCTGAGTTTTGGGATCATCTACTCGCACTTGAAAGGCGAGGACATCCGCAAAAAAGACGCGCCAGGTGGCAGCGGAGTTTACCGCCAGTATGGTCTGGGAGCGGCACTCATGGTGAGCGTTCTGGACATTGCCAAGGGTGCCCTGGCCGTCTGGGTGGCACAGATTTACAGTCCAGAAGTGGCCTGGCTTGCTGCCGGTCTGGTGGTGCTGGGGCACAACTTCCCGGTGTTTTTCAAATTTGATGGGGGAGGAGGCATTGCTCCTTTGCTGGGTGCCCTGCTGGTGCATTCCCCCATGACTTTGCTGCTGGCCCTGATCCTGACGGGCATCGCCATTCCTCTGTACAGGTTTGTGCTGCAAAAGCACATCAAATTCAACGTGTTGCCTGCCATCAGCGTGATGGTGTTGCCCATTCTGCTGGTGTACGCTTATCTGCAACACACTGGCTTTCTCGCACTGGTGGCCATTGTGGTTGCGATGGCCCTCAGAATCCCTTTCAGCCTGAAATCATGAAACGACTCCTGATCCTCATCTGCTTTTTGCTGCTGGCCTGTGTGCAGGCCCAGTCCACCCTGCCCCAGGCCCAGTTGAATGGCCGTGTCCTGCAAGGGGTGGTGAATGGCATCACCCAGTGGAGTGTCAATTACCCTGTAGAGCTGGGCGACCTGCACGAACCCATCCAGGAGGGTGATCACATTTACCTGCCTCTGGGCAGCATGCTGGACCAGCTCAGTGTGGTCACGGGTGTGCTGGAGAACCGCTGGTATTTCCCGGCCCCCATCGGACAGCTGGAACGCACCGAGGTGGGTTTGCTGGTGATGGTGGACCACGGGCAGGGCATCCGGGAGAATTTCACCCTGCAAAACAACAAGATCCAGGAGCGGGTGGTGTACCCTCCCAGAATGGAGGTGCTGCGGGAGCTGGAGCGGCGGGCCAGACTGGGCCTCAGCCAGGATCCCATGGCCCGGCTTTCCCTGCGGGTCACCCAGGAGCTGGAAGCCAGGGTGCGTCAGGACCCCCTCAATCCCTTTCTGTGGATTTTTCTGGGCCAGCAGCGTTTCCTGAACCGCGACAACCTGGCTGCCCATCAGGCCCTTGGAGAAGCCATGCGGGCAGAGGTGCCTTTTTTCATCTCGGTGCGCATGGGGGTTTTGCTGGACAGCATGGGTGCCCCGGAATACGCCAACCAGGCCCTCACCCAGGCCAAAATGAACTGGGCCGAACTGGGGTATGATCCTGCGGTTCCGGTTTCTGCCAGAGCCTGGGAAGCTTACGGCAATGCCCTGTGGTACTCGCGTTACCTGCTGGCGCAGGGAAGGGTGGAACGTGCTGGGGTGTGGTTCAAGTTCCTGCGGGAAATCTCCCCCCGTTTTGAAGGATATGCCAGCACCTACGAGCAGTATGCAGGATGGCTGGAAGACCAGGGGCGCACCGGGGAAGCCATTGGCTGGCGCAACATCGAGCGTGAACTGGCCCAGAACTCGCTTTTCTCTCTGGGAGAACATGCCCTGCTGACCATTCAGGAGGTGGCCCGGTTGACGGTGTTCACTTTGCTGGCCAGTTACCTGGTGATCTGGCTGACCTTGCACCTGCGTTATCTGGGCTTGCAGTTTCGTGAATTGCAGCCTTACGGAGGTCTGTTCAGCGGGTTCAGAAATCCGCTGATGCGTGTCCGTCATGTGATTTTCACCTATGCCACCTTCTCAGAGAAACTGGTGGTTCTGACCCTCTTCTTGCTGGGCATCCTGGCCCTGGGGGTGTGGGGCTGGTCCAGCCGGGCACAGCAGGCCACCCAGAGTGCTGCCCTCAACATGGGCACCTACGGTGGGGTGTGGTTTTACAGCCAGCTGGACAGTGTTTCTGCGGCCAACAGCCCGGAGGCCTCTTATCTTCGGGGTGTGGCGGTGCAACTGGACGGAGATCAGGGTCGTGCCCTTGAACTGTACCAGCAGGCTCCGGATGTGGCGGCTGCCCTCAACAACCAGGGGGTGATGCTGGAAATGCGTGGGGATCAGAAAGCCGCCAGCAACCTGTACCGTGAAGCCCTCACCGTGAACCCCAATCTGGTGGCTGCAGCATACAACCTGCAGCTCAGTCCCAGCAGTTTTGAAACCACCTTCCAGTCGATTTACCACAGTGGTCCCAGGCTGGCCTTTCCCACCGATGTGGAACGTTTGCGGGCGGTCAGCCCGGATTTCAGTGAGGAAGCAAACCGGTTTCTGCGCAACCCCTGGACGTACCTGATGGCCCTGCCCACGGGTTTCAATGTGTACCTGCAGGCCCTGTGGGTGGCCTGGTTGCTGGCCTCCACCCTGCTGACCGTGCTGCTGTTCATGGTGCCCAGACCGCGCTCTGCCCGTGAGGAAATCCGCCCCTGGCTGTTCCGGGTCATGACAGTCCTGCTGCCTGGATCGGGTCTGATTGACGAAGTGTGGGGCCTCTTGCTGCTGGTGCCTTTTGTGGTGTTCTGTCTGGTGCTGGGTTTTTACCGCTGGGGTTACAGCTTTTCCCATCTTTACCAGGACCTCAACCTCAACCTGATGTTTGCCCTTTTGATTGGGGTGTATGCTGTCAACCTGATTGGTTTGATGTTCGAAGAATTTGCCTTCTACAGAAGGAATCGCCGCAGAACCCTGCGCAGGAGTGCCAGCCCCAAATAAAGCTCCTGTTGGCGGGCAACCCTCAAGAACACATGATGAACTTGTGGTTTGTGCTCACCTCCGCACCCAAGACCAGTTGCTACACTACTTGGGTGCGTTTTTTACTGACCCTCTTCTTGCTGTTGTTTTCTTCGCTGGGCGCTGCTTTTCAATTGGGCTCCCAGCAACTGGTGCTCACGGTGGGTGAAAAACAGGCTTACCTGAATGGCGCTCCACTGGACCTGGATTTGCCTGCACGGGTGATTTCTGGTCGCACCATGTTGCCCCTGCGTTCCATTGTCACCCGTCTGGGCCTGTCCCTGACCGGCCCGGATGAAGCCACCCTCAAAGTGGGGGATTTGCTGTACCGTCCCAAAGACAGTGCTGGAACCCTGCGGGGCAACCCCATCGATCCCCAGTCTCTGGTGATGGTGGACAGGGTGCTGTTCATCAATGCCCGTTTGCTGGCAGATGCCCTTTCTGCTTCGCTGGTTTTTTCTGAGGAAGGCCGCACCCTGACCTTCACCACCAACCTGCCCCGCAATGTGGATGCTGCTTTGCCGCAGGCCCGGTTCCTGACCTCCAAAGCCAGTTATGCCATGGGTGAAAAGGTGGGCTACCTGGATTATTCTTTCGATCCAGAGGGGACCGCGCTGGTGAGCCGCCGCTGGACCAACAAACAGGATGCCTTTTTCATCCCCGGAACCCAGACCATCACCCTGCAGGTGATCAACGAGAAAGGCAAAGCCTCGGGCACCTTCAGCCGCACCATCCAGATCACCGAAGAGGTGCAGAACAGTGCCCAGATGTTTGCCCTCAAACACCAGCCTCTGGGAACCACCTTCAAAGACGACACCATCCTCAGTTATCCGGTGGTGGCTTTGCTTCCGGTCCCTGCAGAAGACCGCACCCTGGTTTTCAGCGATTCTCCTGAAAATGTGGACAGCAGCGGCATTCTTTACCGGGATGACCTGATGGGCAAAACGCGCATTCTGGCCTACCACCTGAACGCTTCTGCCAGACCTGCGAGGCTCTACATTCAGGTGAAAAACCTCAGCATGCTGGAAGGCCAGGCCAGGGTGGAACGCCTGGGAGAAACAGCGCCCACGAGGGTGGAAACCACCCTGGGTCAGGGAACCTTGCTGGATTTCTATTCTGGAGCGCAGACCAGCCTCTTAAAGCTCCCCACCGGAAGCTGGATGACCCTGTACTCCTCTCCACTGCTCCCACCGGGTGGTGGAGTGAATGTCATGCTGGATGCGGAATTCAGCAGCCGCACCCAGGTGAGCATCTTCATGTTGCAAGAGGGAGACGACCCACAAACCCTGACCGTTCTGCGGGGAGATGGCCGCCACCAGCGGGGCACGTTCCCCGGAGCGGTGCGGGAGTTGCAGGCCAACCTCACCACCCTGCCCGCTCGACTGGTGCTGGGAGATGAAAAACAGGACCAGCCCCTGATTGGTCTGGACGCCACCACCCTCAACACCGTGGTGCTGAAAGGCAATTACGGCCTGCTTTATCGCATCAATCTGGTGGGTTTGCCAGAACACGCTGTGGGTGCCCTGTCTCCCAGAGGAGGGGTGTACAAGGGAGCCTTGCACGTGGACGACCTGCCTGTGGCCCTCCCTGAATCCGGGGTCCTGACCCGTGCCAACAACCCCATATTGTTCAGCCGGGGTTCGGTCAAACGCCTGGAATTCATTCCGGCCAGTGGCTCCAATTTGCCAGTGAACCTGGTGTTTTACCCGACCCGCCAGTCAGAGCCGCTGTCTCCTGCTCCTCCAGTTGCTCCTGCAAGTCCCTGAAAAACCAGATCCTGTAAACAAAGAGCCCCGATCAGGGGCTTTTTGGGTTTCTTTTGATTTCTTGTCTCAAAAACGCACAGGCAACTTGCCTGTGGGATTCTTTCCCTGAAGGGCTTCTTGCAGGGCTTGCAGGGCATTGTCCCGGAAGCCGTAAGTGATCAGGGCTGGCAGGTCCAGTTGCATCACCTGATAGGGGTTCCACAGGGCGAGGTGCAGGATGGGGAGGTTCTGTTGCTGTACGGTGGCCACCAGTTGCTGTTCTTCAGGGGTGAACAGTTCGCGGGCCAGTCCGCCCAGCAGCACCTGCTGGGTATCTTGCAGTGCCTGCTGCAATTGGGGCAGCACCTGCAGGGCATCATGCTGGGGGTACGTCAACAAAGTCAGGCTGGGAAACACCTCCTGCAAACGTTCTTGCAGGTGTGAAGGGGACAGGGTGTCCTCGTAGGCTCCACCCACCGAGAGGTTTTCAGGGCACAGCAGCAAGGTGGGTTCCTGGGTGTCAGGCAGGTGCTCAATGCGGTGCTCGGTGAGGGCCAGACGGGAAGCGGTCAGCATCAGTGCATCGTCTTCGGTTTGCTGGGCTTCGGAGTAGGGAACAGGGATGCAGGGAAACCGGACACTGAAGCGGGCCAGTCGGGCTTCGCTGCGGGCCAGCAGCTCTGCATTCAAGCTCCCATCTTCAATGGCTTGTGCAATGGCTTCCACCTGCTGCTCTTGCAGTGCAGCATCATTGACGCACAGCACCAGATCTGCTCCAGCATTGAGGGCCTTGATGGCTGCCTTTCCACCTTCGTATTGCCTGCTGATGGCGTGCATGTCCATGGCGTCCGTGACGATCAGGCCATCATATCCCCAGCTGTCCCGCAGCAGACCGCCCAGAATTTTTTCGGAGAGGGTGGCAGGATTTTCCGGGTCCAGGGCAGGGAAGATGATGTGGGCTGTCATCATGGAGCCCACGCCAGCTTCTGCTGCTTTTTTGAAAGGGTGCAGTTCAGTGGCCAGCAGTTCTTCCAGAGGCTTGTTGACGGTGGGGAGGGCCAGGTGGGTGTCGATGTGGGTGTCTCCGTGACCAGGGAAGTGTTTGACGCTGGAGAGCACCCCGGCTTCTTCCAGCCCCAGAGCCCAGTTGACCCCGTGCAGGGCCACCGATTCAGGGTCGCTGCCAAAGCTGCGGTCTCCGATCATGGGGTTGAGGGGGTTCACATTGACATCCAGTGAGGGGGCATAATTCCAGTTGATGCCATAAGAGCGCAGTCCACGTCCCACTGCAGCTCCCACCTGGCGGCTGATTTCGGGGTTGGCGGTGGCACCCAGGGCCATGGCAGAAGGGGCCTGGGGGGTGTCCAGAATGCGGATCACCGCTCCTCCTTCCTGATCGATGGCAATCAGAGCGTCTTCTCCCAGCACTTCCCGCAAATCGGCCATCAACTGGTGCAGCTGTTCTGGAGACTGCACATTGCGTCTGAACAGACAGATGCCTTTGAAGCGGTATTTTTGCAGGAAGAGTCGGGTGTTCTCGTCCAGGGTGGCCCCTGGGATGTCAACGATCATGTGCTGACCAGCACGTTTGTGGAATTCACTCATGGAAATGCCCCTCACCTCGGTTTGTTAGATATACCATACCACTTAAGATCCAATTTTGACCACTTGCAGACCATTGAAACTGAGGGGGGTTTTGGCCCAAAAGTCAAGCTTCCGCAGGGAAAAAGCGAGAAAAAGCCCATTCTCAAAAAATGGATTAGCGATAAAAAATCTGTCCAGAAAGAGTTTTTTTTGTCGGAGATCGAAATGTCTACCAAAATGTAACTTGCAGGTTTAGGTCAAGCCTGCTTCATGTCTGCAACTGGGGGCTTGAAATTCTCGGGAATTGGTATTAAATTGGTATACATCAAGCACGGCTGCGGCCACACAAACCACCTGAACCACAACCCACATGCTGGGTGGCCGTCGTGTAGAGAGACTTGCAACCGCAAGAGTTAAGGGGAGGAAAGACATGCTCAAAAAAGTGTTAATGGTCAGCGCAGCCCTCGGGATGGGATTAGGTTTTGCTCAGCAGAAAACGGAAATCGAGTTCTGGAGCTGGTACCTCAGCCCCAAATTTGACAACTACCTCAAAGACACCATCAAGGACTTCGAGGCCAAGAACCCCACCATCACCGTCAAGTGGTTCGACAAGCAGGACACCATGGTGCAGGACATGATTGCCTCCATCAACCTGGGCAAATCCCCTGACGTGGTCAACATCAACATCCCAGAAACCTTCAACGCTGCCCAGAACGGCTTCCTCACCGACATCAGCACCCTGACCTCCAGCAGTGAACTGAAAAACCAGTTCTGGGACAACCCCCTCAACAACTTCACCGTCAACGGCAAGCCTTACGGTTACCCCTGGTACGGCTGGCTCAACGAAGGCGTGATGGTCTACAACTCTGATCTGGTCAAGAAAGCCGGATACAGCGAAAAAACCCTCCCCAAAACCAACGACCAGCTGCTGGCTTTCGCCAAGCGCGTGAAAGACCGCACCGGTCAATACGGCTGGATCCCCAACTTCATTGACGCCAGCGGCGCACCGCTCTGGCACGGCTTCTTCTACGCCGATGGCCTGCCCATCTACGACGAGAAGACCGGCAAAGCCCAGTTCACCAGCAGCAAGCACGTTGCCCTGCTCAAGAAGTACGTGGACATGTACAAGGCTGGCTACTTCCCCGAAGACATGCTGCGCAAAGAAGCCTTCCAGCTGAGCATGGAGCTCTACAACCAGGGCAAACTGGCCACCATCGTCGGTGGACCCCAGTCCCTCACCCGCATCAAAGACGCCAACAAGGACCTCTACGGCAAAACCAAAGTCGCAGAAGCCCCCCTCGGCAAGTCTGGCCGTGCCACTGGTGGCGGCATGGACCTGGTGATCCCCGCTGCTTCCAAGCACAAAAAAGAAGCCGCCATGTTCGCCGAGTTCCTCAGCAACAACGTCAACCAGATGAAGTTCGCCAAGATTGTGGCCATCGTTCCCACCTCCAAAGGTGCAGAGAAGGATCCCTTCTTCAAGCAGGAATCCACCGATCCCATCATCCAGGCCAGCGGCATGGTCGGAGCCAGCGGACGCTACATTGACCCCGGCTTCAACCCTCCCAAGAACTCCAGCGTGCTCTACAAGAACCTGGTGGACAACCTCGAAGCCGCTTTCCTCGGCAAGAAGACCCCCAAACAGGCCCTGGACGACGCTGCGACCTTCTGGAACGCCAACGTAAATAAATAAATCAGCAAAAAGTAAGCCCAGCTTTGCGTGAATGATGTCAGGAGGATCAAAGGCGGCAACGCTTTTGATCCTCTCTCAACGAAAAGGCAGGTGTAACACAAAAGTACACCTCCAGCAACCAGGAGAAGTCCCATGCAAAACAAAACCCGCACAGCCCTGATTGCCTACGCGTTCCTCGCACCGGCCCTGATCTTGCTGGCTGTCTTCACCTTCTATCCTGTGATCTACGGAAGCTACCTTGGATTCACCGAATACAAGGCCGCCCAGTTTGCTGCGGGCGAGGCCCCCAGGTTCATCGGGATTCAGAACTTCATCACCCTGTTTCAAGACGAACTTTTCATCACGGGCCTCTGGAACTCGGTGAAGTACATTGCCATCGTTCCGGCCCTGCAGGTTGCTGCTCTGGCGATTGCCGTGGCGGTCAACCGCAAGCTGCCTTTCATGGGATTTTTCCGGGCAGCCTACTACATTCCAGTGATCACCTCCATTGCCACCGCAGCAGTGATGTGGGACTGGGTTTTTCAAAAAGAAGGTATCCTTAACTGGGTCCTGCAAAGCCTGCACTTCATAAACTCAAACTCTGCTTTTGGCTGGCTCAACAATGAATACACCGCCATCTGGGCGCTGATGCTGGTGACCTTCTGGCGTGGTTTTGGTTTCTACATGGTGCTTTACATGGGTGGTCTGCAGGCTGTTCCTGCAGAAGTGGAAGAGGCGGCCAACCTGGACGGTGCAACCCCCTTCCAGACTTTCTGGCTGGTGATTGTTCCCATGATGCGTCCCACCCTGCTGCTGTGCAGCTTGCTGTCGACTTTTGCAGCAATTCGAGTATTGGATGAGCCACTTACTTTCACCCCTGGCGGTGGACCGCTGAACAGCACCTACACTGCCCTGATGTACGTGTATCAGAAAGCATTTAACGGCTTCAACTTTGACTATGGCGTGGCTTCTGCCGCAGGTCTGATCATTGCCGTGGTAGGCATTGGCCTCTCCATCGTGCAGTTCCGTCTGAATAGAGAAGGCGAGGAAAGGGCATGAGCGTGACACAGGACCGTATCGTTCAGGAAGACCACAAGCGCGCAGTTGCACGGGCTAGGAGCAAGCGAACCATCAATCAGATTTTGATGTATGCCTTTCTGCTTCTGGTGTTGGTGTTTGCGGTGTTCCCCTTCCTCTGGACTTTTGCCATCTCCATTACGGATAAGGGAGCTTCGGGTGGAGCCAGTATTTATGATTTCCCTGCGAGTCTTTTTCCAAAGCATCTAAGTCTGGATAACTTTGGGGCAGTATTTCAATTGAAGGAATTGAAAGGCTCCTTCTGGAATTCCATTGTGATCAGTGTTTTTACCATAGTAGGCACATTGCTGATATCAGCAATGGCCGCTTACCCTCTGGCCCGCATGGACTTTCCCCTCAAGAACATCATCTTTAGCATGATCATCGCCACCCTGGTGCTTCCCACTGAGACGGCTTTCATCGTCAACACCATGACTTTGAAAAATCTGGCCAACCTCCCTGTAATTGGCGGCAACAACTGCTTCTTGCCCTCTGCCCTTGCGCCTTACGTGTGTCAGGGCCTGGGAACCTACTGGTCGGTGGTCCTGCCCACCATTGCTACGGGGTTCGGCATCTTCCTGATCCGCCAGTCTTACCTCTCCATTCCTCAGGCCCTGATTGAAGCCGCCCGCATCGATGGAGCCACAGAAACCCAGATCCTCTGGCGCATCATGGTGCCTCTCTCCGCGCCTGCCATGACCGCTCTGGGCATCTTTACCCTGGTCAACACCTGGAACGCCTACGTGTGGCCCAAGATCGCTCTGCTGGGTGCCCAGAACCTGGAGCCCTTGTCCATTACAGTGTTAAAACTTAAAGGACAGTTTGTTTATGACCCCTTCAACATTGCTGCAGGTGCAGTGATCATGATGGTGCCCATCCTGATCGTGTTCCTCTCTGCCCAGAAGCTCTTTCTGAAGGGTCTGGATGGTGCAGTGAAGTAAGGCAGCCTCCACTGGTTTTTGAATCCGGGTCACCCTGTGCAAAAAGAGGTGACCCGGATTTGGTTTGGATGGACCAGAAGAAAATGTAAAGACTCCAGCCAGGGTCACTGAGGGAACATGCAGCAGAAAGATGCGAAAAATGCAGTGCCGGTTTGTGTTGCATCTGCCGGGGGGGTGGGGTAGCATGGAAAACATGTTGTCTCGCTGGAGGGAAAACCCTTTACAATTGGGAACTTCATTGTTGATCTCACTGGGCATTGTGCTGGCCATTGCCCTGATTTCAACCCTGCTGGCTCTCAACACCAACCTGACCATCATTTTGTTGTCCAGCCTCAGTGCATTTTTATTGATTGTTCTGGAATACCGACGCACGGGAACCATTCTCAGTCTGGGAGGGTTCTTTGTTGTTTCGTGGTACACCTACAACACTGCGGTGTACATCAACAATTTTGGGCAGGATGTCACTTCGATCTACCCTTACGCTTATCTCTCAACGGCCCTGTCTTTTATGGCCCTTTTTTCATTTTATGGCCTGTATTATGCGTTTTCCAGAGGCCGTGGACAGGGTGGAGAAACCCTGTACAACAACAATTATGACAACACCATGCACATTTTTGCGGTAATCTATGGTTATCTGGGATTGCTGTTCCAGGTGTACTTTGTCTTCTTTGTGTACGGTTTCAATTCTTTTGTTTTCACCAGCAGGTCGCAGCGCAACCTGAACCTGAACAGTGGAGACATCCTGGCCTTGCCCTTCAACAACATGATCTCGGTGTCGGTGGTCATCTTGTTGTACCTGTACTTCATGCGCAACATGAAAAAATCAGGTCGGGCTTCCATCATTCTGCTGGTGTTCGGGATTGCCTACTCGCTGATGATTGTGGACCGCAGCAGTTTGATGCTGTACCTGATGCCGACCATTGTCTTGCTGAACAAAAGAAACATCCTCAAGCTGCAACACATCATTCTGATTGGACTGGGTTTGCTGGTGTTCTTCACGGGATTCAAAGCCATCATGAACATCATCATCCTCAACGCCAATGCTGCAGTGAGCCTGGGCTTGCTGGACGATGAATTTGAGGTGTGGCACATGATCATGGGCGACCTGTACCGTGACCTGTCTGGAGGGGGAATCGTTTACCAGTTCGGGAAATCGTATCTGGCGACCCTGATGAACCTGGTGGTGCCTTTTACGGACTACACGCCGCTTTCCCAGTGGTATGTGCAGACCTACCATTACGATGTGCAGATGCGGGGCGGAGGCTTTGGTTTCAGTTCCATTGCCGAGGCGTTTCTCAATTTCGGTTTTGCAGGCATCCTGTTTTACTTTGGGTTCCTGGGAATCGTTCTGGGCATCATCGAACGAAAAGCCCGATCCAACACCGTATATGCCATTGTGGGGCTTGCCTTGCTGCCCCTGATCTACAAGTTTTTCCGTTCAGAGTCTTACAGCCTGATCAAAGTGTTCTGGTGGAGCGAGGTGCTGCCCATCTTCATTTTCATCCTGATCAGCCGTTTCATTTTCAACCGGCAGAGCCGCAAGCAGTAGACCTGTGGGCTGGGATTCGCGCCTGTAAGTGGAATCCCTGCCCAGATCCTGCATTCCAGGTGGTTGTGCCAGAGGAAACAGGCAAGGCATATAGACAGTTCCCCAGAGAGTAGCGGGATGGCTCTGGTGGGTCAGGATTGCCTTCATTCTGGAGTTCCACCCACGCCATCTTTTCAGCAGCCCCTTGGTGTTTTTCTCAGCTGGCTCACATGTTTTGCACTCATGTGTCTCTTAGGTGCCGTCACCTGTTTTTGGGAAATCGGGTGATATGGTATAGGTTGTGAGGTTATATGCAGATAGGAATCATCGGAACAGGATATGTTGGATTGACCACCAGCTTGGCATTTGCCTACATTGGTCATGACGTTTACGCGATTGATAAAGATGCCCGCAAGGTTGAAAAGCTCAGGCAGGGAGAACCCCCCATTCACGAAGAGGGCCTGAGGGAACTCCTGCAACTCACCCGCAACCACCTGGTGCCGACCACCGATTACGCGGGTCTCGCCGATTGCCGGGTCATTTTCATTGCGGTGGGGACCCCCACCACCCCAAGTGGAGAAGCCGACACCTCTTATCTGGAACAGGCCGTCATCGAGCTGGCAGATGTGCTGAAACCAGACACCACTTATTATCTGGTGGTGAAATCCACGGTGCCCATTGGCACCAACCGCAAGGTGCTCACCCTGCTGAAAAACGAACTGAAAAAGCAGGGCAAAAACACCGAGGTTGCTGTGGGCTCCAACCCCGAATTCCTCCGGGAAGGATATGCCCTTTATGACACCTTTTACCCGGATCGGGTGGTGGTGGGGGCACACAACCGTGAATTCTTCAATGTGATGCGGGAACTCTATGACCCGATTCTGGAGCAGACCTTCGAACCCCCGGAATTCCTGCCCCGTCCAGCCAGTTACCACCTGCCCCCCCTGATCACCACCGAACCCACCAGTGCCGAGATGATCAAATATGCAGCCAACGCCTTCCTGGCCCTCAAGATCAGCTACATCAACGAGATTGCTGGCCTGTGCGAGCGTGTGGGTGCAGATGTGATGGAAGTCTCCCGGGGCATCGGTCTGGACGAGCGCATCGGATCCCGCTTCCTGCAAGCCGGAATTGGCTGGGGTGGAAGTTGCTTCCCCAAAGACACCCTGGCCCTCAATGCCATTGCCAGTGAATACCAGTACGACCTGGACATTGTGAGTGCCGCCATCAAGGTCAATGACCGCCAGATCCAGCGCATCCTGGAGAAAATCCAGAGCGAATTCAAGGTGATCCGTGGCCTGCAGATTGCTGTGCTGGGTGCGGCTTTCAAACCCAACACCGACGACACCCGCGATTCTCCTGGCATCAAGCTGGCCCGGGAACTGTGCCGCAAAGGGGCTTACGTGCGCATGCATGACCCCATCGCAAAAGTGGATTTCGCCAAACTGGAAGACTGCGAGAATGTGCAACAGCTCGACACGGTGCCCGCCACCCTGGACGGTGCAGATGTGGTGGTGGTGGCCACCGAATGGCGCGATTACATCAACCAGGATTGGAACAGCCTGCTGAAACCCTCCACCATCCTGATCGATGGACGCAACTGCCTCGCCAAATACAGCTTTGAACCCCACATCAAGTATCACGGCATTGGACGGGGCAACAGAAGATAAATGCACAGGGTGCTGGCGGTTTCCAAAAAACTTCTGACTTCGGACCACTTTCTTTACCTGGGGTTCAAAAGCCTGGCAGCGGTGGTCAACCTGCTGTCCATTGGCCTGTTTGTTTCCTGGTTTGGACTGGAACGGTACGGCGAGTCTGCATTGATCATTGCTTCAAGCACCCTGGTGCTTTCCATTCTGGGCCAGTGGTTGATCAATGCGGTGAGCCGATTTTTTTACGACCACCAGGAAGCCCCTTTCAAAACCCTGTGGTCCCTTTCTTTGTTGCTGCTGTTGCTGTCTACAGTGCTGCTGTTTGTGCCAGCAGGAGCAGGTTTTGTTCGGTTTGCCACCACCCTGAACCTTCTGCTGCTGTACTTTTCCTACAACTTCTCTCTGGAAATCATCCGCATGAAACGCTGGGTGATTTTTTATGGCATCTGCATGCTGGTTGAGGCCGGTGCAGCCATCCTGGGGGGATATTACCTCTCCAGCCATCCGCAGAACCTCTTCAACCCCATCTACATCTGCATTGCCCTTTCCATGTACGTTCCTCTGGTGATGATGGTGCTGGTGCTCAAACCTTCGTTCAGGATGAAAGAACTGACCCGTGAGCGCATGCAGGAGATGTTCCGTTACGGCTATCCCATGTCCATTTCCTCGCTGTTCGGGCAGGTGATTTTCTTTGGGGCCCGTTACTTCCTGGGGCTGTTCTTTGGGCTCAAAGAAGTGGGGATTTTCTCCACCCTTTACGACATCTCACAGCGGGGAGCCACCTTCATTCTGAACACCCTCACAGCGGCCTCGCAGGTGGGGATCTTCAAAGCCTACAGTGCGGGCAAGCTGGAGCAGGTCAACAAGGACCTCAACAAACAGATCAACCTGGTCTTGCAGTTCTCAGTGATTGTGGCCTTGCTGTATTTCAACGCCTATCCTTACATCCTGCAGCTCACCCATGCCACCGATTTGCAAGCCTACAAGTGGATGCTGGTGGTGGTGTCCATCATTGTCTCCATCAACCGCATCAAATCCGGCACCTTTGACCTGGTGTTGCAGCTGGAAAAAAACACCCTCAATATCACCCGTTCCACGGTGGTGGGGGCCATTGTTTCGCTGGTCCCTGGCATTTTGTTGGTGAAATTTTATGGCATCTGGGGAGCGGTCTGCTCGATGCTGTTCAGTTACCTGGCCTCCCTGCTGTATTCTTATTTGCTGGTGCGCAGGATGCACATTCCCTACCTGAAAATGAACCGTTCGGTGGTCAAGAAGAATTTTCCGGTGTACCTGATGGTGGGCCTGATGTTCGCTGTCTCGGTGGCGCTGTTTTCCGGAATGCAGTATGGAACAGGCAACCTGATCATGCTGGGTTTTGTGATGGGAATGGCTTTATTTTCGATTTACATCAATTCAACAGGATCTGCAAGAGGAGGAGAAGAACGTGCTTGAAGTTTCAGTGATCACTGCAACGTACAACCGTCAGCAGCTGTTGACTGAGGCGTACGACCATCTGCGCCGCATGCCGCTGAAAGAGCAGGTGGAATGGATCATCATCGATGATGGTTCCACCGACCAGACCGAGACCATCGTGCAAGGCTGGATTCGCGATGCAGAGCTCAGCATCGTCTACCACCGCCAGCAGAACAAGGGGCGGGCTGCTGCCCTCAATGCTGGACTGGAACGCGCCAGCAAACCCATCGGTTTCTACCTGGACTCTGATGACTATCTGGAACAGAACGCCATTGAGGATGTCATCCGGGCTTATGAAGAAAATGGCATCCTGCAGAACAACTCCATCGCCGGGGTGGTGTTCCTGGCCAGCACCAAAGAAGGGGATTTGATCGGGAACGAATTCCCCCAGTCGCCCATGGTGTCCAAACCCAGCCTGATCCTGCACCACTTTGGTGTGAAAGGCGACAAGCTGCACACCTTCAAGACTGCAGTGCTCAAAGCCTACCCCTTCCCGCTCTTCGAGAATGAGAAACGGGTGGCCACCTCGCTGGTCCTCAACCGCATGTCCCTGAAGTACGATTTCATGTACTTCAACATCCGGGCCCTGCGCAAGGATTACACTGCGGATGGACTCAGCAAGAACATCGATCGGGTGCGGGCCAAAAGCTCCAATGCTTCCCGGACCTTCTATGCAGAAGCTGTGGATGTGCCCTTCATGCCCCTGAAGGCCCGGGCCAAATACATGGTCAATTTTGTGCGTTACCAGATGCATTCCAGAGGTGGAGCGCTTGCTTTCAGGCGTCCCACCAATTACCTGCTGTACTTGCTGCTTTTCATTCCAGGCATGCTGTTTTACCTGAAGGATGTGAACAAGAAGTAACCATGCGAATCCTGTTTGTGATTGCCGGGCTTGGGCGCGGAGGTGCGGAAACCCAGGTGGTGCGGCTGACCGAGAACATGCTGGGCCGCCACCAGGTGCGGATCATCTCCCTTTTGAAGGAGAATGCCTTTGAGGAAAGGTTGAAGCGCCAGCAGATTGACCTGGTGACCCTTCCCATCAATGACCGTTCCAGGATCTTCAAGAACCTGGCTGCCCTGTTCCGTGAAGTGAAAAACTTCCGCCCAGACTGCAGCATCGGATTCATGTTCCATGGCATCATGGTGTCCAGGCTGTTCAGTGTGCTGATGGGGGTGCCTTCCATTGGCAGCATCCGCACCGAGAAAGCCCAGGGAACCAAAGACAAACTGCTGAAATGGACGGATTTCGCTTCCCGTGCCCTGGTGGTTAATGCGGACCGCACGCGCAACAAGATCATCGAGCGCAAGCTCACCCGACCCGACAAGGTTCGCATCATCAACAACGCCATGGATGAAGCTTTTTTGCAGGAGCCTTTGCAGCCCGGTCAGGACAGCCCGGTGTTTCACTGGGTGGCCATTGGTCGCCTCATTGAAGCCAAGGGGTACGACCACCTGATTCAGGCGATGGCAGGCCTTCCACAGGCAAAGTTGACCCTGGTGGGAGGTGGCCCCCTGCGGGAAGCCCTGCAACAGCAGGTTCACAACCTGAAGCTGGAAGACCGGGTGCTGCTGGCAGGAGAAACAGCAGACGTGCTCTCTTACCTGCGCCAGGCCGACGGTGTGGTGTTGTCTTCCCGCTGGGAAGGCATGCCCAATGCCCTGCTGGAAGCCATGGCGGCGGGTAAGCCCTGTGTGGCCACCAATGTGGGAGGGGTGTCGTCCTTGCAAGGCCAGGGAGACAACCTGATCATGGTGCAGCCAGATGCAGCAGAACCTTTGCAGGAGGGCATGCAGCGCATGATGCAGCTTTCTGCAGCAGAGCGGACCAGCATGGGAGTCCGTGCCCGTGCTTTTGTCAAAGACCATTTTGGTGCCACTGCAGTGGTGCGTTTGTGGGAAGAAGTCATCGAAAACAGTTCAAACCATCGGAGGAAATGATGTCAGAGAAAATTTGTGTGATTGGTCTGGGATATGTGGGGCTGCCCCTGGCAGTCGAGCTCGCAAAACACCATGACACCGTCGGTTTCGATATCAACGCTGAACGGGTCCGGGAACTGCAATCTGGTGTGGACCGCACGCTGGAAGTGGAGAACGAAGAACTCAAACGCTCCCAGCTCAAGGTCTCCGACCAGCTCGAAGACCTGAAAGACCGCACCTTCTTCATTGTCACGGTGCCCACCCCCATCGACGAGAACAACAACCCCGACCTGACCCCCCTGCGCAAGGCTTCGGAGATGCTGGGGAAAGTCGTCAAAGAGGGGGCCGTGGTGGTTTACGAATCCACCGTGTACCCTGGAGTCACCGAGGAGTACTGCGGCCCCATCCTCTCCCAGGTGTCTGGGCTCGAACTCTTCAGCCAGATCAAACTGGGTTACTCCCCTGAACGCATCAACCCCGGAGACAAGGTGCACACCATCACCAAGGTCACCAAGGTGGTCGCTGCCCAGGACGCAGAAACCCTGGACCGGGTGGCCAGTGTGTACGAAAGTGTGGTGACGGCTGGAGTGTTCCGCGCTGCTTCCATCAAGGTTGCAGAAGCCGCCAAGGTCATCGAGAACACCCAGCGTGACCTCAACATCGCCCTGATGAACGAGCTGGCCATGATCTTTGACCGTCTGGGCATTCGCACCGTGGATGTGCTGGAAGCGGCCGGAACCAAATGGAACTTCCTGAAGTTCTCTCCCGGTCTGGTGGGGGGCCACTGCATTGGTGTGGACCCTTACTACCTGACCCAGAAAGCAGAGCAGGTTGGGTACCACCCCCAGGTGATCCTCTCTGGACGCAGGGTGAACGACAACATGGGCAGTTACGTGGCCCAGAAGGTTGTGAAACTGCTGATCAAAGAAGGGCGCAATGTCAAAGGGGCTCGGGTGGGCGTGCTGGGACTCACCTTCAAAGAGAACGTGCCTGATTTGCGCAACAGCAAGGTGCCCGACATCGTGCGTGAACTCAAAGAATTCGGCATGGACGTGATCAT